>CAVHIG010000021.1:0-27065 GCA_963636105.1 Anaerovoracaceae bacterium | reverse complement strand
GGCTAAAGCTGTCTTTGGCCTGGTGCTCCTCGCAGGAGACAGCTAAGCTCGCCTCTAGCTGCTCGTCGCAAGGGCCTGCAGCCAGCTACCACCCCAAAGCTTCCTTGCAACAAATAATTTGATAATGTATACATTATCAAATTCGATACATAGAGAAAGTATGTAGAGCAAAAATTATTTGTACGTGTGCTATGTATATGCTATAATGGCAACGAGCCTCTCGATTTTGATCCAATTCAGGCAGAAAAACACCTGCTATTGCTAGATTACAAATATAGTTTTTAAATAGAAAGGAATGATGAAAATGGATTACACATATTACCCGCGCGGTGTCTGTTCGACGCAGATAAATTTTACAATCGAGGACGGAAAGGTAAAAAATGTAAAATATCACGGCGGCTGCAATGGAAATCTCCAGGCTGTATCACGTCTTGTAGAGGGTCAACCGGTAGAAGAAGTGATTGAAAAGCTCGCTGGCATAAAGTGCGGCTTCAAGGCCACCTCTTGTGCGGATCAGCTTACTCAGGCACTGGTACAGGCCATGAAAAAAGAAAAAGAACAGGCATAGGTAAAGAATGCCTGTTCTTTAAACTATCAGTCGGATAAAAGGGGCTTTTCACATCGGCGAAAAGCCCCTTTTTATATTCTAAAGGCAAAATATGTTTTTACTCTATCGCTACTAATTGAGTGCTTACAGCTAACTAACCGCCTACAGCAAATTGACTATCTACAGTTAACTGGCCACCTACAACTAACCGCCTACAACTAACCGCCTACAGCTACCTGACTCCTTATAGCTGATGAGTCGCCGCTACGACCTTGTATGTAAAATACTTCCTTGCCGGGGTCTTGCAAAGGAGCGATACCAGTGGCGCCGCTACAAGCATACCCACTACAAACTGCCCGATATTCCAAGGAATGCCCACAAGAGCAGCCAGCCAATTTCCATAAATAATGCCCTCTGCCGCATAATATCCCGCTACCATAAAGACGCCTGAAAGTGCCATCCCAAGAAGTTCGGAAACCGGAATCCCGGCGAGCATTATATGCTTTCTGTCCTTCAAAAGCCCAGCCATACAAGCCGCCATTATAATCGCCATGATACCTTTGATTCCAAAGCTCCACGGCGCCCATACCGGAAAACCTCCAAGAATATCACCGAGAGCCGAACCAAAGGCAGCCGCGATAGCTCCATATTTCATACCCAGCACCAGCACGGCTACGAATATAAAGGCATCGCCGAGGTGCACATATCCATTTGCAAACGGAATCGGTATCTTAAAAAACATCGTGGCCATTGTGATAAGGCACATCATCATAGCTGTCATCACTATTTTATTTGTCTTTTCTGTATATGCATCCTTCATACCTTCATTCCTCTCTTGGCAGATATGTATGTGAAAAGCTGCCTGCTTATTTTTCTTGCTTTCGCTGATTTCATATATTATAATACTCTCAAAGCGTACTTTTTAAAATAGGCGCTTTTGATTATTTTTTAGAGTACAGTTTGACAAAATGCGGCTTTTTGCGGCGAATCCGCAAACTGTTCGGGTCTTTTGCGCATTACAGGCGGATTCGCTGTCGGGCTTGCTGCTGTGGCTTGTGGTGTCGGATTTATTGTAGATTTGAGTGCAAATGAGGGAAATCTTCTATATTTCGGATATATTTCGGGTATATTTCAGGCTGTCGGACCTGAGAATGGAGGGAAAGGTATAAGAGATGAAAGCAATTATTCCAATCTTTGACAAAGATAGCAAAAGAGCGGCCTATCTGCAGCTCTATGATTATATAAAGGCCGCGATTACGTCCGGCGAAATGAAAAGCGGAGAAAAGCTGCCGTCGCTGCGCAGCATCGCCGGCAGCCTGAAAATCAGCCTTACTACCGCGGGAGCTGCCTATGACCAGCTCGCGGTGGAAGGCTACATCTACGCGCGGGCCGGCTCAGGCTACTATGTAAATGAGCTCGGCCCGCTGGGAGCGCTGGCGGACGGCTTCGGCCCGGCAGAGGGTCGCAGCCGCACTGCAAATCCTCCCGGCGGCTTCAGCCCGGCAGACGGCCACAGCCGCGCTGCAAATCCTCCCGGCGGTTGCGGCCTGCCTCAGGACAAAAGCACCGACTGGCCGCAGCACTATCCGCAGTCACTCGCAGCGGGCGCTTTTTCAGCTCTGCCCAAAATTCCGAGCGGCACCGGCTCCACGACCTACGCATACGCCGATGCCGCCGCTGCTTCCCCAAAAGACACCTACTGCGACCTGTCCTGCTTCGACTTTGTGAAATGGAAAAAATGTATAAATAAGTTCTTGAACGAACACCCCGAACAGTTGCTTTTCGAAGGCGACCCACAGGGAGAAGAGGCGCTTCGCCTTGAAATCGCCCGCTACCTCTACCTTTACCGCGGAGTATCCTGCATGCCGTCACAAATCGTCCTCGGCGCCGGCACGCAGCAAATCATCGGCCAGCTTTCACTCATACTCAAAAAGCTCGGCATCGGGCTCATCGCCTTTGAAGACCCCGGCTACCTGCCCGCGCAAAGCAGTTTCCGCGACAGAGGCTTTGGAATGACTCCGGTACCCGTGAAAGCGGACGGCATCGTCATCGAAAAACTCCCAACAAATGTAAAATCCGCCGTATATGTCAGCCCCTCCAACCAATTTCCAACCGGCGCGCTTATGCCCATAGGCCGTCGCTACGCGCTGCTGGAGTGGGCGAAGGAGAACGGCAGCATCATCATAGAGGACGACTACGACAGCGAGCTGCGCTATTTCGGCAAGCCGGTGCCGGCGCTCAAAGGCCTCGACAGTGGCGAAAATGTGGTATATTTGAGCTCGTTTTCGTCGACGATATTTCCGGCTCTCAAAATCAGCTATGTGGTCCTGCCCCCGGCCATGTCCGAGATTTTCAAGAGCATGCGCGCGGATTACGCGCAGACCTGTTCGAAGACGGAGCAGCTGAGCCTGGCATATTTCATGGCCGACGGCTATTATCGCACTCATGTACGGAAGGTGCGCGCTCTGTATTCGCAAAAATTGGCGCTCTTTGTGAGTTCGCTGAAAAAGTATGCCCCCGGCTTCATCACGCCTATAAACGCGGAGAGCGGCGTAAATATTCTGCTTTCTGTAGCGCTTGGCTCTGAAGGGTGCGAGCATTCCGATGCCGCCCCTGCGGAAACGGCGCGATTTCTCTGCGAAAGGGCGGGGGATATCGGCATCAGCGTGATTCCGGTGCCAAAATCCACGCAGGAGGCGCAGCAAGCCGCAGCCAACGAAAAAGCCGAAATAGGATACGAAAACAAACTCGCAAGCAAGGCCGCTCTTGTATCCGTATACTACAACCGCATTCCGCTCGATAAAATAGAGGCGGCAGTCCGCGAACTTGCAAGGGTGTGGCGCGGATAGCACATGTGCCGCGAGCATTTTGGTTTTGATTTTGATTTTGATCTTAATTTTCAGGCTGCCTGACTTTTGCACAATCTATTTGGCATTTTGTACATCCTTTTTAGCATCTATAGGCAAGCACTGTCTTTGACAATGGGCCTATTTTACTGTATCATGTAAGTTATGAAGATAGATAAAGAACGAATTTTTCTCGCCACAATAGGCGATGACTACAAAAATATAGCAAAAAAGTATGGCTTTGGCATTGAGCTCGACCAGTTCAGCTTTTCACAGAATATGGATAGCCCGGACGAAATAAACGCGGTTTGGGAGGAACTAAAGGAATTTCGAGAGCCGCAAAGCAAGTCGGATTTACAAAATCAGGTGAGTCAGCAAAGTCAGGTGGAGACGGCAAACAGAAAAAATCTGATTTTGCACGGCCCATTTACGGAGATTTTTCCGGCGGCCATAGATCCGAAGGCGCGCCTTTTAGCTATGGATAGGCTGAAGCAGGCCTACGAAATAGCGGAGCGCCTTGGCATAGACAAAATGGTAGCACATTCCGGATATGCGCCGTTTACGTATTTCAAAAGCTGGCAGGTGGAGCGTTCCATAGAATTCTGGAGCGAATTCCTCGCCTGGATCGCTGAAAAGAGAGCAAAAGCAGGGCTGCCGCAGTTTACGCTGCTGGTGGAAAATGTGCTGGATGATGAGCCGGATATGCTCTGCGAGATTGTTGCGGGAGTGCGGGCTCTTTCCCAAAGCGGCGCAGGTAGCTGTAAAACAGCTGAATCCCGAGTATCCGCTGAGGCTGATAAGTCCGGTGAATTTGAGGAAAGTGATAAGCCCGCAGAGTATGTCAAAGCGGAGAAGAGCAGCGCAAGCTGGTCTTTGGAACTTGCGCAGATAGGGGTTTGCCTTGATATCGGCCATGCAAATTGCATAAGCCCGCTGCCGCTTGAGCAGTGGATAGAAAGTCTCGCGCCATATCTCATGCATACCCATATCCACAACAATTTCGGCGAAAGAGGAAAAGACCTCCACCTGCCGCCGGGTGAGGGCGCTCTTGACGTGAAGGCCTTGATTGAAAAAATAGAAGGTATGAGCGCCGCCGGTCTTTGCGGCAGCGTGACTTACACCGAGGAATGCATGGATTGCGAGTCCGCCGCACTATGGTTTTTCGAAAACTTTCAGGCGTAATAGCAAGGCTCCTTTTAAAAAAAGTTGAAATTCACAGCGCTGTATGGTAGAATTTTTTTGAATTTCGGAAAATTTCGAAATATGACACTTAGGATAGCAATATCAACGAAAAAGACAAAAGACATTTACCCCAACGGAGGATTAGGATGCAAGATATGAATTCTTATCTAAATAAGGAACTTAGCTTTTATTTCAGAGCCCTCGTGAGCAAAAACTACGACGACCCAGCCGACATCCAGAAGCTTTTAGACGCTTATCGCAAGGCATTCGACGTTGATACGGTCTATATACTTGAAAACGACAGCGAAACATCCACCTTTGTCTACACTCACACGAGCGCATCGGCTCCTGAGTACGATGTAAAAGGGGAAAGGGTACCGATTGCACCCGATGAATACGAAAGATTTGCAAAGATATATGACAAGGACGGGCTTTGCACGAGGAATATAAATAATTATAAGGGAGACAGTCTCAAATCCATCATACACTACGCCGCTATCCATGCAGGAGAAATCAGCGGTCTTGTCGGCATGCTGGATTTTCACAAGGAACGCGTGTGGACAGAGGACGAGAGACAAAACGCGCTCAAGCTCGGCCGGGCGCTGAGCAATTATATCACAAGAGAAAGGCTTACAAATCTAAACAGAGCCTACCTTGCGGCAGCGGAGGAAGCAAAGACAGCAAATGATGCCAAGACGAGATTTCTCTTCAATATGAGCCATGACATAAGGACGCCTATGAACGCGGTCATCGGCTACACTCAAATGGCAAAAAGATATATCTCAGATCAGCAAAAAATCGCAGACTACCTGGATAAAATTACCAATGCCGGCCGCAATCTTTTGTCCCTAATCAATCAGGTGCTCGAAATGTCCAGAATCGAAGCAGGTAAGATTTCGGTAAGTGAAAAACTCGCTTGTATCACCAAGGAGGCGGCAGCTACGCTCGATGTCATATCCGTAAGCGCCGCGATGGCCGGCATAAGCGTTGAAATAAAGGTCAAAAATCTCGAAAACGACTATGTCCTCACAGATGCTGACTGTGTAAATCAGATCATCTTAAATATTCTGAGCAACGCCGTAAAATACTCAAAAAGCGGCGGCCATATCACGTTTGTAATCGACGAACAGCCCTCAAAAGAGGCAGGGATAAGCAATTACGTATTTACGGTCATCGACGAGGGTATAGGCATGAGCAAGGAATTCACCACTCATATCTTCGATGAATTTGCGCGTGAAAACCACTCTACCGTAAATAAGATCCAAGGCTCAGGCCTGGGCATGTCCATTGTAAAAAGGCTCATCGACCTTCTCGGAGGAAGCATAGAAATAGACTCTGAGCTCGGACGCGGCACGACCATCGCCGTTTCCATACCTATGAAAACGGCAAGGGATATTCATGAAGAAATTGCCGAAAGCACGATTGCCTACGATACGGATAAGCTGAGAAATCGACGCGTGCTCCTTGTAGAGGACAATGATATGAATCGTGAGATTGCCGAGGAGATTCTCAAGTCGAGAGGGCTTATTGTGGAAACGGCGTGTGACGGCGACGATGCGGTGAGAATGGTGAAGGATGTCGTCGACGCGGAGAAGTATACCTATTATGATTTTATCCTCATGGACATTCAAATGCCTCGCCTGAACGGATATGAGGCGACAAAGCAAATCCGCGCTATTTACGCGCCACCGCAATACCACATTCCGATCATCGCCATGACCGCAAATGCCTTTGAAGAGGACAGGAAGGCAGCATTTGCGGCCGGGATGGAGGATCATATCGCAAAGCCGATCGATATCGCCGTGCTTTTGCGCACGCTGTCGAAATATGCGAAATAGCAGTGAGCCGTTCTATACGGCATGGCCATCCACATATACTTTCTCTACATATGGACTTGTGGCGAGCTTTAGCATGGCGCCGTAGCCGACCGTAAAGCGGACAATGTCACCTATGCGATAGTCATTTTCGGATTTTGTGACATCTAAAATCGTATGGTCACTGCTGCCGCCCAGAATGTCGATTCTTTCATCGCAAGGCGTCATGCTGCCGAGATCCGTATCCTGCTTTCCGATTCCGAGAATCGCTCTTTTGATGATTCCGCGATCCTCGTAATACGGCTTTTCGCCGAAGGCATCCACACCGACCTCGCCTATAGGCAGCGACGGTTTTTCCTTGAGCTCTATAATCTGAGCCTCAAGAGTAAGCGCGTCTCCTGTAGTCCCCGGAAGCTTTTCGCCATAGGCCGTGTCATTGCCGAGCAGGAAGGATTCTCCGAGGCGGAGATTATTTATACCGGAAGGGAGCTCGCCTTTACCGATAAGGTATATCGAGCTGGAATTTCCACCGGATATCATTTTAAGCTCTATTCCGAATTTCTTTTCAATTCTTTTACCTATGCGCACAAGCTCGGAAAGATTATCATACTTTGGTATAATCGCGCCGTAGCAGGTGAGATTTACGCCTATTCCGTAAAGCTCAATGTTGTCCATGTCAAGGATTTCCTCAACTGCCAGATCTATCAGGTCATCATCCTTGAAGAAAATGCCCTCGCGCAGATCTCCAAGATCTATCATCAAAAGCACCTTGTGGATTTTTCCAAGCTTCTTGGCCTCATCGTTTAAAAGTCTTATAGTGGAGAGCTCGGAATTGAAGCTCATGTCCGCGTATTTTACGACTTCTTCTACCTCGCAGTGCATAGGCAGGCGCAGCAAAACCGTCTCCTTGCCGCAGGCTCGCGCAGTTTCCGCATAGGAGGTGATATTTTTTATGCGGGAGTCGGCCAGAAAGTCCACGGCCGGATGCTCTGCCACCAGACGGGACATTTCTTTATCCGCGCACAATCCCTTTGTGACGATCATGAGGGAGCAGCCGCCCTTGTTTTTTGTGATATCGGCCACGGCATCGAGGTTTGCCGCGAGTTTTTTCAGGTCTATAATCAATTTCGGATACATCTTCTGGATCTCCTCCTTTTGCTTTTTTACAGGTCTTTTGCCGGCGCGCTCTTGACCTCTGACATCCTCGCAGCGTGCAGCGCCTCGGCCTTTGCCTTGCTTACCTCGGCAGCTGTCGCGCCGCCTATCTTTTCCGGATTTTTGTATGCGCTCATGTCATAGCCAAGCTCCTCACACTCGGCGACGTGCTTTGCAAGCTCCTCGTCCTTCTTCTTCTGAGCCTCGGCCATCCGGGCAAGCTCCCCCGCTGCACCCTCGCCGTTTCCGCAAGAGCAAGAGCCGGAAGAAGCATGCGCGCTCCCGAGGGCCGCGTAATCCACCTTTGCTTCCTTCATATCCGCAAAGCGCCTGCCTATACTCTTCTCGAGCAGCTTTATCGCGGCCTCCTTATACCTCGTGGATAAAACTCCCAGTGATGCCATAATATAGTCGTTGTCTACCAGAATCTCGGCATGATCCGTCGGAATCAGCAAAAGTCCGCTTTCATTGCTCTTTGCTATGGCCTTCATAATCTCCACTCTATGCGGCAGGCGAGTGAGAGCGCCGCCTGTGCCCACGATATAGCGCACCTGGGTGAGATCCTTGCCCTCTGCAAGCGTCACCCTGCCACTAGGGCCGTACACATAGCGCAGCTTGCCCGCGTGACGTTCCACAGCCTTCAAAACCGCTTCCTTCGTGAGCCGCTCGACAAGCTTGAATTCCGCTTCGTTTTTCGGTATAGCCACATAGCTTTCGAGGGTCGCGTCCAGATCTATGCCCATCTCCTCGCACTCCGCGCGCAGCTTCGCCTCACCTATGGATTCTATGACCTTCATGCGATTTACATACACTCCGAGGTCGCCCTCCACCGTGCGCTTTGCCTTCGGCTCCGGCGATACGAGCACGCGCGCCACCATTTCCGAATCCTCGCAAACCGAGTGAATATCCGTAGTCGCGCCGCCCACGTCTATGACCATCACATTTCCGATGCACTCGTTTAGAAGCTTTGTGCACTCCATCACAGCGCCCGGCGTCGGAATTATCGGGCCGTTTACCATATCTCGCACATGCTCCATGCCAGGCGCGTTTGTGATGTGATCCTCAAAGGCCTCCTGAATCACCTTGCGGCAAGGCTCCACATTGAGCTCGTCGATTTTCGGATATACATTCTCCACGATATAGAGCTTTTGCCCGCTCTCCTCATCGAAGATGAGCCGCATCTCCTCCTGATTTTCGACATTTCCGCTGTAGATTATCGGCGTCCGAAGGCCCATCGAGCGTATCATTTCGGCATTGTAAATGGCCGTGTCGCGCTCGCCGTAGTCCACCCCGCCCGCAAGCAATATGAGATTTGGTTTTATATCCTTTATTTTTTGAAGGTCTGTCCTGCGAAGTCTTCCGGCGGTGATGTAATGTATGATTCCGCCAGCGCCGAGAGCCGCTTCCTTTGCAGCCTTGGCCGTCATATCGTATACCAGACCGTGTACTGTCATCTTTAATCCGCCCGCAGCCGATGAAGTGGCCAGCATTTCATCATACTCGAGGCTATCTATATTCATCTTCCGGCACAGGTCGTCCATCGCACCCTTAAGCCCGATGCGCACGTCTCCCTCAAGCACCGATGTGGGCGCCTGTCCCTGCGCCCAAAATATGGGATTTTCGGTATTTATATCCTTAAAAGCGTTTACTACCGTGGTAGTTGAGCCGATTTCGGCTACGAGTACGTCTACCTTCATAGCGCTCCTCCTTTTTTTGCGGAAACTGCCCGGGTGTCCTGCGACTCGCCGTCTCCCCTTAAAACCGCCGTTTCCGCTTCCTCCAATTCTAAAACAGAGCGGGCCATAAGCCCGCCCCGCAAGTCATTTTTCAAGGCCTTTTTCTACTTTTCTCTCTCGCCTCTTCTTCTCTGAGCCTCCTCAGCAAGGAAGGTAGCCACATCTATACCATGGGAATTTCTGCCAAATCCGGCATCTACACCGGTCTTTACGGCCTCCTCAGGGATTACCTGAGTACCGCCCGCGCAGATGATTACCTTGTCTCTGATGCCCTTTTCCACAGCAAGGTCATTTATTCTCTTCATATTCTTGTAGTGAATATTGTCATGAGAAATGATAGTGGAAGCGAGTATCGCCTGAGCATCCAGCTCTACAGCCGCGTCTACAAGCTTTTCTACCGGGCAGGATGTGCCGAGATAGTGTACCTCTACACCCCACTTTTCGATGCCGCCGTGCTTGATATTGATAATCTCGCGAAGTCCTACGGAGTGCTCATCCTCGCCGACAGTCGCGCATACGACTCTCATAGGATGCTCCTCAAACTCCTTGTAGAGCTCAGCATCTGACATATAGTGTGGTTCCGGTGGAATTACAAGATTTTCAAGATCCACGTCAAACTCAAGCTTGCCCTTGAGCTCGATTCTTGTACCCTCAGCCTCCTGAAGAACCTCTCTGTTTATAACCTCAGGATCCTTGAGTCCGAGCTTCTTGCCGATTTCTACGGCTACAGCCTCTGCAGTCCTCTTATTTGCAGGGATGCACATAGTCAGCATTACGATGCCGTCTCCGCACCATTCCATCTCAGGCTTGATAACCTTGCCGCTTCTGTATTTCGCAACCTCCGCAAGTCTTGTATTTACATTGTCTATCTCGTCAAGCTCGTCGATGTATACGATCTTGCTTCTGTCCTCAAATGTACAGCCGCCGATGAGCGCGGACGGATTCTCAGGATCGCCGCCGTACTGCTCTACGTTGTTGTAGCCGAAATGCGCCGTTACAGGAGCCATGTAATCCTCATCTCTCTCGTAGATGAAGCCGTAGCCTACGCCGCCCTCGATCTTTCTAGCGATACCATCGCCGTTTCTCTCAGGATACTCTGCGGAGTCCACAAAGAAGCCCTCCTGTACGGCATTGAAATATCCGCCTACCTCCAGGATTTCTTCCATGAAGAGGCAAGCTCTCTCCTTGATTTCTCTAGCCTTTTCGCGAAGAGGGCCATCCTTCTTGAGCTCTACCATATCCATCAGGCCGTCAAGTCCGATGAGTGCCTGCTTTGCGGTATCGCAGGCCTCGATGTTGTAGATATGCCAAGGCACGTTACGACCTTCATCAGGAGTAATCGTGGACTGGATATCCGCGCTTGTCAGCTTGGAAATGAGCATGTTGAGTACATGAAGCACAGTGGCCTCTCTTGTGGAGGAGTCGATGTACTTTGTATTCATCTGAGCTCTCATCTTGTATCTGTCGCAAATATCTCTCAAAGCAACCGCGTAAGGAAGATCCATATATACGCAAGGAGCCGGAGTCGCTGTAGGTGGCACTGTCGAAAGCGAAATGTTTTCAGGCTTGATGCCTACCTTCTCGGAAAATCTGGAGTTTATAGCATGCTGCACGATGAGCTCCGGCATTACCTTCCAGGCCTCTCTCGCAGTCGCGTTTGCATTGTGCGCGCCGTCGATCTGCAGCATGTCTGCCCATGCCATAATCTTCTTGGATTCGCAGGCGTCTACGAAGGATCTTACGCAGTTTATGTCTCTGTAGAGCACGTTGTACTGAGGATCCTGGTGGGCGCCATTTATGCCTTCCTCGGCAAACATTACGGCTACATCAGGTCCCGCTACGCCCGATACGTATGAATGGTAATTTATAGGTCTGCCTACCTCGTCCTCTATGAGGTCGATGGCCTTCCTCTGCGCTCTTACCTGCTTACGCGTGATAGGTACGCCGCCTATGCCCTGAGGAGTACCCTCCATAAGGCCGTCTATGTGTGACTGTCCCATGTGTCTTATAACCATGAGGTGATCCGCGCCGTGCCAGGCCGCCATTCTCATTCTTCTGATGTCGTCCTCAAAACGACCGGAAGCGATTTCAGTCGTAATCGTCGGCTGCGGCTGCGGGTCGATGTTTTCAAAGTATTTTGCCGGTGGGAGAGGCACGCCGTTTTTCATAGGTTCGGACGCGTCCTTGTACTCGAAAGGTCCCATTTTGAGTCCCGGAGCAGGCTTTCTCCATACCCAGCCTCTTCTTCTCGGCTCATATTTGTCGAGGTCCTTCAAGAGGTTTTCAATATCAAGCTTTTCATTGTGTTTCAATTCCTGCATCTCTTGCACCTCCCTACTCAAATAAAGCTACGGCTTCATCCCAGCACTTGCCCTCCGCAAGCAGGCTGCCTGCCTCGCGGATCGAAATGCCCTTTGCCTTGGCCAGCTTATATACCACATGTCCCGCACCCTTGCGCATAAGATTTCTGTCTATGCAACCGTCTACGATAGGCTTTGTCTCGAGTGAGGATATTCCCATTCTGAGGAGGACTGCTCTCTCGACAGATGGAGTGGTATTTTTTCTGCCCAGCTCCAAAAGCGGGTCTACCACCTGGTCTGTGAGTTCCCAAAATCTCTTATACAATTCTTCGTCGGTAAGATTTGCGATATGCTGTCTCCTTACCTCGAAATCGTCTGCTCTTTTCATCCTTCTTCTCCTTTTTGCTCCATGCCGGCTCTCTCCTGCCCTTGTTTTCGCGGAAACTTCCGAGGTCTCTCTCCAAACCTCGTTTCCTGCAAAAACTTCCGAGGCCTCTCTCCAAGCCTCGCTTCTTGCGGAAACTGCGTGGCTTCTCTCTCCAAGCCTCGCTTTTCGCGGGACACCCGGGGCTTTGGGGCACTCCGCCGTTTCCGCCGCCTAAGGGCACCGGCTTTTGCAACTGATAATATATATTTTACTCTCTATTTTTACTCTCTATCTCTCTAAATTCGTCTTTGTAGCATTCGCGGGACGGCAGGAAATTTCGCCTGACCGTCCCACGTAAGCTTTGTTATTCTCTCTAAATTTTCTCTTGACTTTCTCTTTTTGTAAAGTGCCTTATTTTACGATTTTCTTGTCTTCCTTTACGAGATTTCTCATGTCGCCCATGATAGCCCTTGGAATAGGAAGAGTAATCATTGTGTGCAGACCTGCTTCCGCGTTGATTACCTGCGGAATCATATTTACGCACATTGCGATTGTGCCCAGGCCGCCTTCAACCTCAGGGCTGTTTACCATATTTACGCTTGGGGTACCCTTGATGATTACGTAGTCGCCAGTCTGTACGCCTACCTGCTCAGGCTCGATCTGCTGAGGATGCTCCATTCTGATCTCCATGCCGTTGCTGAGTGTAGCGTCTGCTTCCATAGCTACGCCTGCGCAAGAACCCTTTGCCGCAAAGCCGTAAGGGGACTTTCTGTCAACGTCTGTAGTGATAGGATTCATGTCCTGTGCAAATTTCTCTACGGAGAGGCCCATGCCTGCTGCCATCATGCCTACGGATTCAGCAAAGCCTACGTGACCGGACATTGTGTGCTCAGCCTTTCTCTTCTTAAATTCTTCTACGCTGATACCGATACCCTGCTCTTCCATTACAACAGGACCAAACGGTGAAAGGGAATTTACTCTTCTGGAAGTGATGTGCTCTACGTCTACCATGCAGCCTGTCATTACGAGTACGAGGAGGTCCATGATGTGACCAGGATTTATGCCTGTGCCGAGGCAGGATACGCCGTTTGCCTTTGCGATCTTGTCGAGCTCTTCTGCAAGATCAGGATTCTGAGCCGCAGGGAAGGCCATCTCTTCTGCTGATGTGATTACATTGATACCCTGCTCCATTATGAACTTGAGCTTAGGGAAAGCATTCTTTGTGAAAGAGTCTGTGCAAAGGAGTACAACGTCTGCTGCACCCGGCTTGATGATGTCTTCTGCTGCCTGGATTATTACGTCAGGTCTGTCGCCCTTTTCTGTCTTGATATAGTCATACATGGAAGTTCCGATTTTCTTGCCTCTGCCTGCTACGCCTACGATGTCTACGCCCTGCTTTTTGAGAAGCATATCGGCCATTCCGCCGCCCATAGCACCAAGACCCCAGATAATTACTTTTACATTCTGCATTTTTCTCTCTCCTTTTCTTTATATAAAAGTTTTAACTTACTCAAAAGATTACGCCTATATAATAAGCAAAACTCGTGCCAAGTTCAAAATTGGATTTCGGATGGATATTTTGTGGAGGTGTACTTTACCAAATTATTTGTTGTTAAGGAAGATTTGGGGCGGTAGCTGTCTCCTGCGAGGAACACCAGGCCAAAGACAGGTGTAGCCCCAAATCTTCAAGGTCATGTGAGTTTGTAAAAGCATACTTTTACAAACTGCAAATCAGATAGAAAAAAGCCGCGGATCCACACCGGTATGCGGCCACGGCAATTTGATGCATTTTTCTGATAATTTGATGCTACATGCAAATATGTTTGCGGATTTTGTGCAAATTTATTTGCGCTACAAGTCATATTTTTTCAATTTGTGCTGCAACGTCTGCCTTTTTATTCCAAGTTCCGCTGCCGCACGCGAAATATTTCCCGAGTGTTTTGCCATAGTCTCCTTCAGAATTGAAATTTCAACGTGTTCAAAATACTCATCCAGGCTGCATTCGCTCGAATTATAGCTGTAGTCGCTCTTATTGTTCTTTGCGGAGTGCAAATTATTTTGCACATTTATAGCTTTCTCCGTAAGAATGTGCTCATTTCTGCCTGCAAGCGATACCGCTGCCATTATGATATTTTCAAGCTCGCGCACATTTCCCGGATAGTCGTGCTTCATAAGCTTATCCATAGCGGCGTCTGACAAAATCCAGACCTCCCTATTGAAGCGCGCATTGTGTTTTTTAAGAAAACAGTCCACAAGAAGCGGGATATCATCCTTACGCTCGCGCAAAGGCGGCAGATTTATATTTACTATTGAAAGTCTGTAATAAAGATCCCGCCTCAAGCGTCCGCTGGCGAGCAAATCTGAAATCGGTTCATTTACCGTGGCGATGATGCGCACATCTACAGGAATATCCTTTGTACCGCCCACACGCCTGATATAATCCTCCTGCAGTACACGAAGCAGTTTACTCTGCAGCTCATATGGCATGGCGCTTACCTCATCTAAAAGCAAGGTGCCGCCGTTTGCCTGCTCAAAAAGTCCTGCTCTGTCCACAGCGCCTGTAAAACCGCCCTTTGCCGTGCCGAAAAGTATGCCCTCCAAAAGAGACTCCGGCAGTGCCGCGCAGTTTTGTGCGAGGAAGGGCTTTTCTTTCCGCGCTCCGCCATAGTGAATGGATTGCGCAAAGAGTTCCTTTCCCGTCCCTGTCTCTCCGTAGATGAAAACCGAGGCTGTGGAGGCTGAGGCTTTTTTCGCAAGCTCTACTACATCCTTAAAGTCACGATTTTCTCCTATTATATCTTGAAAGTCGTACTTTTTTATGCCATTTTTCTTTACTTTATACGGCGTGATGCTCTCGCCTTGCAGGTCGAGTATGGTATTTGAAAGTCTTTTTATGTCTGTGATGTCCTTTGCCGTCTCTATGGCGGCGATCACCTGTCCGTCATCGTCGAAAACCGGTGTAGTGGCATTGACTGTGGTGACTTCCTTTGCGTATTGATTCAGATAGGTCTGCTGCTGGCTTGCAGTGCCTGTCCCCTTTTCAAGCGCTCGAAGCAGGGTACTGTCATTTTCCGGAATATGTGAAAATACAGCGCGAAACTTCTTTCCGAGCACGTCCTCTACGTTTACCTTTTCAAGATTCGCTATGGCCTCATTGTAGGCTATGCTTGTCCCGTCCTTATCGACGATATGGATACCCTCGTCCACGATTTGCGTAAGCGCCAGGAGTATTTTTTTGTACTGCCTCGCATTCATAGTCTATCCCTTTCTCCGCATTTGTATGCAAAACACTTCGCATTTATACACAAAAGCCCGGAGCCGATTTCGGCTCGGGCTCAATATTTTTATTAGTTGTTCTCCGGTGTCTCATTAAGAACTTCAAGGAAGACATCCACAATCTTCGGATCAAATTGTGTGCCGCGATTTTTCTCAAGCTCGCTCACTATAATCTCACGCGACAGCTTCTTACGGTATACACGGTCGCTGTTCATAGCGTCATAGGAGTCAGCCACACAGAGTATTCTTCCGATAAGCGGAATGTCCTCTCCCGAAAGGCCATTTGGATAGCCTCTTCCGTCATAGCGCTCGTGATGGCAGATAGCCGCGTCACGCGCGGCAGGTATGGCCGTAAAGTTTTCGAGCATCTGCGCGCCCAGAGTCGTATGAGTCTTTATAGTCGCAAATTCTTCATCCGTAAGTCTCGAAGGCTTTTTCAATATTTCATCCGGCACATAGCACTTCCCTATATCATGCAGCAGCGCACTGTAAAAAATTTCCTGACATTCGCGTTCCTTGAGTCCGAGCCTCTCCGCAATGAGCCGCGCATTTTCCGCGACACGCTCGGAATGACCTTCTGTATATGGGTCCTTTGCATCGACAAACTTCGCAAATACATCCAGTGACTCGCATACGAGATTGTCCCTCTCCTGCAGGTGCTTTTCATAGCGCTGCGACATCAGCATCATCCCTGTCGCCATTATCACCGCAAAGATCCAGAGGACAAATACGTAAAGATATATCTGACCGCTGCCATCCAAGTAATTTCTATGCAGCTTGTATTCAAGTGTGCAATTCGAAATATCTACTGTGTCTGTATAACTATAAAGTATGATTCCCGGATTTATGTTGCTGCCCGAATCAAGCGGCGCCTCATTGTCTGTAATGCTCGGATGATATATGATGCTGCTGCCGGGAGTAAGATCTATCATGATGTCGTTTCCGGCTATATGATGATTCAGCTCGATCTCATCATGAGAGGTATTGCGTAGATCCAAGGTCTGCACCTGCTCACCCTCATCTGAATTTTGATGAATCTCCAGTGTCCCGCACCATGCGTTATTTACAAAGTAGTTCTCCGCAAAATCCAGATCAAGCGTCCATTCACTGATTTCGTCCTTTGAGGCATTTGTAACGGTTGCCTCGAAGATTATGCCCTTGGTAGTCACACCCAGGACTTCGTCCTGCTTATCCCACTTGTCTGTGGACTGACCTCTCGGATGAATATTTACACTGACGCCCGTACCATCTGATTCCCCGGACGCAATGCTATGCTGCACGCTATTGTATTTATTCACCTTATGGCAATGCACCCCAAATGAGGCAGCGATCACGATAATCGCAAGCAAGAGCAGGACAATCACCAGCTAAAAACGCTTCTGCACAATTCCTATATGACGCATACAAAAATCTCCATTCCAATGCCTTGTACCGGCATAAATCATTATGAAAGTCTCTCAAAATATATTACAAAAAATTCCATATTTATTTTATACCGCACGTCAGGCTCTGTCAAGAAAAAATGCCATTTCTTACGCAAGTAAACGCAAAATCGGAATATGCCGCAGCAAAAATATCAGAAGCGCCGCGAGCAAAAATACAGTAAGACTCATGAGCGGAATATATGTAATCGCAGTGAGACCCGAAAAAAGCCCGATGCGATTCTGCAAAACATTGAGCAGGAGCGGGTGCAGGAGGTAGATTCCGAGTGTACAGCCCGAAATTTCGCTCATCAGTCCTCTCCCCTTGCGGCAACAGCGCAGGTTTCCCTTTGCCGCGAGGAAAAAGGCCATCGCCGCAAGCACCACATTTGGCGCAAAAAAGCTCAAAAGCAGGTCTATAGGCGCAGTATTTGAAATCCCAAACCACCTTATGAGCCTGAGCACAAAGGCTCCCGCGGCACTACCGCCGTTTCCGCCGCCCGCAAGCGCAAGCGTTCCGAAAAAGGTCACAGCAAGGCCGAGGATGCCGAGCACGTAAAAGACGCCGCGCGCAGCAAAGGCAGGCCTGCCATATTTTCTGACATATCCACCAAAAAGATACAAAAATATAAATCCGAGCAAATACGGCATCTTGCTCTTATCCACCACCGCAGACAGCAGCGGAAATTGCCCGGAGCGCAGCGCGGTCGTCAGCACACAGCCCAGGGCGAAGCTCAGGCAAAGGCCGTAGATATATTCGGATTTTGAGGCGGATCTGCAAAAGACATAAAGCGGCGGTGTAAAGATGTAGAGGGCGGCTGCCGCATACATGTACCAAAGATGCATCGGTCTTGTGAAAAGGTAGTCTGCCGACTCCGCAATCCGCCCAAGGCTTGCGATGCTTGTAAATTCAAAGCCGCCGCATAGCAGCTCGTATGCCAGATATATGCCCGACCAAAGCAGCATGAGAAGGACGAGACGTCCCGCTTTTTTGAAGGCGCGCCCCGTGCTTATGGGATGCGCGAGCATGTAATATCCGCTGATTATGACAAATAATGGCACAGAAAAACGGGCTATGGAATCGTAGAGAATCCCAGCCCTTGATGTTATGCCCGATACGTGTATCACCACTACGAAAAACGCGGCGATGACGCGCATGAAGTCGGTATCCGTGTCTTTGTTTTTGCTGCTCAGATGCGCGGTATTTTCCCTTGCCAAATATCTACTCCTTGTATTGTAAAACAGCAGTGTCTCTCGAATCTTCCCAAAGCCCGCAGCTTGCTATTTCCACAGTTTCTCCGGATAGAGGCCCTTGTCCTTCATGGACTGCAGGGCGTTTACTACGTCCTCCTTGTCCTCTTTGTAGGTCACGCCGTACCACTTATCGTGCGATTTGAGGACCTTGACCGTGGCCTTGCCCTCCTTCAGGAGCTGGTCAACTACGCCCGGAAGCGGGTACTCCGCCTTGAGTGGGTTCTCCGACGTTGCCGCAGCGAGAAATGCCGGAAACCGCGCTTCTGCCTCGGCCAGGAAGCTCTCCGTGAAGCCCCAGACGTTCATGGAGACAGGTGTGCCCTTTGGAAGCTCTGTGAAGGTCTGTCCGTCGTCCTCTGTGTAGGCGATGCCGCCGTCCTTCCACATGATTTTTGTGCGCTCGTGAATGTCCGCGAGGAAGCCGTCTTCTGTCTCGCTGCAGACGCCGCGCGCCACTGAGCCGTTTTCGGTGAGCGTCTTTTCGAGCATATAGCCGACCATGCAATAGCGGTATTTGTCGTCGTCCTTTGCGTTTTGCAGGAAGTCATAGATGGTATGGAAGGCGCCCGGGCCGTAGTAGTCGTCGGCATTTATGACCGCGAAGGGACCGTCTATGAGATGTCTTGCGGCAAGCACCGCATGGCAGGTGCCCCAAGGCTTTTCGCGCCCTTCAGGGACCTTATATCCCTCGGGCAGGTCCGTAAGCTCCTGAAACGCGTACTTTACGTCTATATATTTTGAGGCTTTGCCCTCGATGATTTCCTTGAAATCCTCTTCTATCTGCTTTTTTATTACGAATACGACTTTTTTGAAGCCTGCCATTACGGCGTCGTAAAGCGAAAAATCGAGTATCACCTCGCCCTCGCTGCTCATTTTGTCCATCTGCTTGAGCCCGCCGTAGCGTGAGCCCATGCCTGCTGCCATTATCACTAAAGTCGGTTCTTTCATTTTTTATCCTTTCTGAGGTTTTATGTTGCTGATGATACGGTTAACTTCTGTCCTTTTGCCGGATTTTCAAAGCTTTCTCAGTCTCATAGATTGCTCTCATCCACGCGGTCAAATAACCCACGCGTGCTTTTTCTATCATTATAAGGGTTTTGCCGGCCGCTTTCAAGAGTGCACGCACATTTTTGCAATCACTCCGCGCTCAGCCTTGCATGGAGCTTTTCCATAAGCGGGAAGAGCACGCCGCCTACGATGTTTCCGAGAGAAATCACCGCGAGATAGAGAAGGCTCTTTCCCGGAAGTCTTACGAGTGTGGCGGAAACTGCCCAGTAATACATATCCGCGATGGAGTGCTCCGTGCCGCAGAGGATGAAAATGGAGACTCCCAGAAAAATGGCGAGATATTTGCCGACTTCGTGTGGATTCTTTGCGTAGCCGTTGACGGCCAGGTAGATGAAAATATTGCAAATGCACGCCAATATAAAGACGCTGAGAAGGCTTGAGGACAGCTTTGCATCTACCATCGCCCGCGCCGTAACATTTATTCCGCTTTCTGCTCCGCAGATAGTGGTAAGATTTTCAAAAAATGCCAAAAGGCTGGTGCCTGCAAGATTTCCCAGCCAGATGATTGCCAGCGAAATCAGATAGCCCGGCTTATTGTCGAATATATAGCAGGCCTTTCCGGTAAAGAGGCTGTAGCCGCGGGTGCATATAGCAAAGAGCCCGATCCCGAAGAGCAGGGCGCCTACGACGTTTCCGCCGGTAAAAGCATCCTTGAGCCTGAGAAAGACCGTGCCCCCAAGCCCTATGCATACGCCCGCCAGCACGGCGGAGATAAATGTCGCAAAATGTTTTTTCATATCCATACAAGAAACCTTTCTCTAATTTTTATAAATCTATTGACTTGAGTCCCCCTTGCGGGTGTAAAATATAACTTACGGCAATGCCGCATGACAATATATTGTACCACATATTCTACCACAAAACTGCCCTCAAACAAACAAAAAAGACCTTCGGAGCAACTAAACAAAACACATATGAGACAACACAAGCTTTCCGCAAAATTGAATGAACTGCGCCCCCAGATAAGCCGCGTATGGCGACTCAGCGTCCCGGCGATTTTGACGCAGATAACAACAATCGCCATGCAATATATCGATTCCGCCATGGTAGGCCATTTGGGCGCAAACGCTTCTGCGGCTATAGGCCTTGTAAGCACAAGCACCTGGCTGATGGGCGGTGCAAATTACGCTCTTTTTATTGGATTTTCCGTGCAGGTTGCCCAATATATAGGTGCCGGAGAAGCTCACAATGCGCGCAAAGTAACAAAACACGGCTTTCCGACAAGCTTGATTGTAGCTATCCTGATAGCCCTGCTCGGCGTCTGTATCAGCGAGCCGCTGCCGCGCTGGCTGGGCGGCGAAAGTGCCCTTTGGCATGATGCCACTGCCTATTTCTTTGTATATTCCGTTACCATTCCATTTTTGGAAGTAAACAGGCTGGCCTCCGGATTTATGCAAAGCGCGGGAAACATGGCAGTACCCAGCATTCTGAATTCCCTCATGTGCCTTTTGGATGTGATTTTCAATATGATTTTTATTCCGCGCTTTGGCGTGCTCGGCGCAGGCATAGGAACGGGCCTTGCCACGGCAGTGGTATGCTTCATCGAGCTATGGTTCTGCTGCCTGCATTACGAGCCGCTCCGCCTGAATCGAAAGGAAAAATGTAAGTTTGACCTTTCCATACTCAAGCGGGCTTTGAAGATAGGCGTGCCGGTAGGAGCGGAATCGATGGCTTTTTCAGGCGCTTCTGTTGTATCCACCACAATAATTGCACCACTGGGCGCGGTGGCCATAGCCGCCCACTCCTTTGCAATTACGGCCGAGAGTCTTTGCTATATGCCGGGCTTTGGTATCGAAAATGCCGCCTCTACACTCGTAGGGCAGAGCGTGGGCGCAAGGGATTACAGGCTTGCGAAAAGATATGCCTATATCACCGTGACTTTCGGAAGCGCGATGATGGCATTTACCGGACTTATCATGTTTATCGGCTGTCCCCTTGTCTTCAGTCTGCTTACGCCGGTAGAAGATGTGCAGATAGTTGCGACGCAGATTCTTCGTATAGGCCTGCTTGCGGAGCCGCTGTACGGTGCTTCCATGGTATCCTCCGGAGCCCTGCGCGGTGCAGAGGATACTTTGGTGCCAAGCCTTTTGATTTTATTCAGCGTCTGGGTGATTCGCCTCGGGCTTGCTATGGTTCTTGTACCGATTTTCGGCATTCACGGCATGTGGATGGCAATGGCGACAGAGCTGTGCATGCGAGGACTCCTGCTTCTATACCGCCTGTTCCACTCGAAATATCTAAAGACCGCAAAGCAGGGAAATTCAGTTTAAAAAGATATGACAATACAAATAAAGAAAGGTTGATAACATGCGCGCATATGTAATAGGCTTCATGGGAAGCGACAGAAAAAGAGCGGCTGAGGAATTTGCCGCAAAATACGCTTGCGGAAACGGCGAAGGCAGTCTCGAAATTATAGACCTCGCCTCATATATAGAAAAGGAAGACGGGCGCTCACTGCTCCGCCTGTGCATGACGATGGGCGAGCATGAGCTCCACAACAAGGAGTACGAAGCCCTCGAAAAGCTGCAGGAGCGCGACAACTTCGTCCTCATCTGCACCGATGGCGTCATCCTAGACGAAATGAACGCGGATATTATAAAGAAAGGAACCGTCATCCTCGCGGACGCGCCGCTTGAAGAGCTATGGGAAAACGCGAAAAATGACAAAAGCCTGCCCTACGCCTTTATGCATGACACAGACGAAGCCCGCAAGCTCGCGAAGTTTACGCAGCTCTATGAAGCAAGGCATTCGCTGTACACAAAGCTATGACAAGCATGAGTCCCTCCGACCAGCCACCCAGCACGTCCGTAGGGTAGTGTACGCCGAGATACACGCGGCTTGCCCCTATCAAAAATATCAAAAGCGAAAGCAGTCCGGTCAAAAGCCGGGCTTTTTTCTTGTCCTCGACATAGCAATTCACCAAAACTATCATCATCGCGTAGAACGCAAAGCTGCTCGCGGAATGTCCGCTTGGAAAGCTGTAGCCGCCCTGCGTGATGAGCCGCAGCGCCATTTCCGGACGCGGCCGCACAAAAATCGACTTCAGAAGCTTGTTGAGAACCGTCGCCAAAATCGCGCTTACGGACAGCGGCACGCCCCAGCTCAGCCTGCTTCTCCGGAAAATCAAAAATAGCACGCACACTCCCGTTATCACCTGCCAGTCGCCCATGTAGGTGATTACAATCATTACCTTCGTCAGCCATGCTCTTCTCGCTGCGTAAACGGCGGAGCATATCGGGCCGTCGAAGGCGCCTGCGTGCCCGCTCAGCACCAGCCCCGCCATCAGGGCAAATACCGAAACAGCCGCTATTGCAAGCCCTATGGCTACTTTTCTACTATATCCCAAGACTGCGCCCTTATCTCCCATTCCGGTCGGCGCAGTCCGCAAATTTCTTTTGCCCATGCTTTACCTTTCCCCTCACCTGTGGTAGAATAAGCTCATTGACAAACCTGATTCCGAGCTTATTCTACGTGTCAGGATATATTATAGGCGATTGGGAGAATATATACAAGAATATGTCCTCTTAAAAATTTATTAAGAAGGAGAATCAAATTTTGAATACGATACAAAACATAATACCCGTTACAAAAATGATGCTGGCTCTGCGCTTTTTGCAGAAGCAGAAAAGAGAAATTTTAAAAGCGCGAGCAGAGGGCGATTTCGAGCGCGAGCGCGAATATATACTAATGTCCACCACTCAGTGGGGGCGTCATATCTCAGATACATTTGGTTTCAAAATAAATGTGAAGGGCTACGAAAACCTGCCCGAAAGCGGTCCCGTAGTCTTTGTCTCAAACCATCAAAGCTATACGGACATCCCTGTGCTCTGCGCCGTCCTTGACAAATTCCAATTTGGCTTTATCGCAAAAAACGACCTTGAAAAAGTTCCGTTCTATGGCTGGTGGATAAAAAATATCCGCAGTGTCTACATAAAGCGCGACGACGCGAGAGCCTCCCTTGCAGCCATAAACGAGGGTATCGATCTTATTAAAAACGGCTTCTCCCTCGTAATCTTCCCCGAAGGCACCAGAAGCAGGCAGACGGAAATGGCGGAATTCAAACGCGGCAGCCTGCGCCTCGCCACAAAGCCAGGTGTGCCGGTAGTACCCATCGTTTTAAACGGCACATATCAGGGCTTTGAAAAGGAAGGTCATCCGCAAAGCGACGAAGTAGACGTATCCATCCTGCCGCCGATAGAGACAAAGGGCCTCTCAAAACTTGAGGCAAACGAGCTCGCAAGCGTCATAGAGGAGCTCATTCGCACCGAAAAAGCAACGCTCCCTCTCAGGTAGTAGCGTCCCTTATCGCGGAAACTGCGCAGTTTCCGCGGCTGCAGTCGAAAAAGGCTCGCCATAGGGGATCTGAAAACTGCTATTAGACAACTAAAAAAGGCAATCTTGCGATTGCCTTTTTTTATTTGCCTGGATTTCCAAGCTTATCTTTGATATTAGATAACTAAGCCGATCTGATATCTATGCTTTTAAATTACATAGTCAAACCCGGTGCGTATCTTACAAACAGGTAGATCATGGATACTGCAACTACGATGATTGTAGCAGGAGCCATTGCCTTGCAGTACTTGCCCCAACCGATCTTGTATCCTGCAGCCTGAGCCTTTGCAACACCTACAACGTTTGCGGATGCGCCGATTGGAGTTGCGCTTCCACCGATATCAGTACCGATAGCCAGTGACCATGAAAGTGCGTGGAGCACACCTGTAGGGTCAGCTGAAGCTGAAGCGATTGATCTTACGATAGGAACCATAGTCGCTGCAAACGGAATGTTGTCGATGAATGCAGAGCAGATTGCGGACAGCCAGAGGATGATCGCCATCAGAACGTAGATGTTGCTGCCTGCTGTATGCTCGATAAAGCTTGCGATGAGCTCAAGTACGCCTGTCTGCTCAAGACCGCCTACAACTATAAACAGTCCGAGGAAGAATCCGAGAGTCTTGAAGTCTACGCCCTTGAGAACTTCCTTTGCATGGCTAGGAGCAGTCACGAGTGTAAGTATAGCTACTGCTACACCGATTGTAGCTACTGAGAGCTCAGTCTGTGCGTGAGTGATAAGAGCAACTACCGCGAGCAAGAAGATAATTGTGCTTACGATAAATCCATTCTTATCTGTGATAGCTTCCGCAGGATCAGGAAGTGCTGATGTATCAACCTCTCCATCAGATACGAGCTGCTTCTTGTATATGAAATGGAAGTAGATAACTGTAATAACGAGGCAGATTCCTGCTATGACACCTGTATTTACGAGGAAGTCAGCAAATGAGAAGCCAAAGCTTGTTCCGATGATGATGTTTGGTGGGTCACCGCACATAGTCGCTGAACCGCCGAGGTTTGCGCAGAATACTTCTGCCAAAATCATAGGAACAGGGTTGAACTTAAGCAATTGACCGAGTTCTATCGTTACTACCGCAAGGAACAGGATAACTGTGATAGAATCGATAAACATAGCAAGAATTCCTGAAAGAATCATAAAAGTAATAAAGATAGGAATTACTTTATAATTTACAGCCTTTGCTATTCTGAGACAGAGCCATCTGAAGAATCCTACTCTGGCCATGCCCTCTACCATAACCATCATACCGAAAAGGAATATGATAGTTGCCCAGTTTACACCGGTACTGGACTCGCCGGCTCCATACCAGAAACCAAGCGTGAATATCGGCTTGATATTCAATGTTTCAATAACTGCACTCATTGAGCGCATGCCCACGCCGAATACCAAAATCAGCGTAAGCAGACCACTTGCAAGCGTGATCCACTGTTTTTCTATCTTCTCCATGACTATCATTACGAACATGACTAAGAAGATAATAATTGCAAGAATTTGTGCTAACATTTAAACCTCCTTGTAAAAATATAACGTACTAATGCTCTTCCTTATAAACGAAAATTGTAATCATCTAAGATACAATCTTCACCTTGCCTCTCCTCTTTTATAAGTTTTGCGCATTATTTGGAGGATATATTTGCATAATCAAAAATATTCCCCCTATTGTAGTCATTATACATTCCTGGCAAGCTAAAATCAAGTGAATTTTGCCGGTTTAGTGTCAATATGGTGAATTTTTTCACAAAACCGCAAGTTTGTAACGAATTTAATCGCAAGTGAGGAATAAATGCGTGAAAACTGCGAATATTCTCGCAAATATATTTTTGTTATATTTATACGAAACACAGTTTTTCCAGTCACTAAAAAGCGTATTTGAAATCAAAAATTACATAAATTAGAGCGATTTAGATATACTTTGAGGATACTTTTGATATTTTTTTGACATGCATACATTCTAAATTCTACAGGCTATAGAGATCTCCAATCCGGTCTCTGAGCAGGACCTCAAGCTTCAAATCCTCGCCTAAAAACAAGTCCTTTTCTTCAAGGCAGTTTTTCACCGTCTGATACGCGAGCTCCGGCATGTTGTTTTCCTTGCTCAGATGCGCCAGCAGCACCGTAAGCCTCCGCCCTTGCGCGGCAGCCTCCGCTTCCGCCAGGCTTCCGCAGTTTCCGCAGTGAGCAGAGCCCGGCCTTGAGGCCGAAATAGGAGCCCCTGCCAGCCGGCAAATCGCGTCAGCCGCGTCCAAATTCGAAAGATGACCCTTTTCGCCCTGAATACGATGCTTCAGAAAGTACGGATAGCGCCCCATAAGCAGCATCTCCGGCTCATAATTTGCCTCAAGCACCAAAAAATCCGAATCCTCTATATGCGCAAATACCTCTTCCGGGATATAGCCGGTATCCGTCAAAACACTCAGCTTCTTTCCCTCATGAAAAAAGCTGTAACCCATAGGCTCAGCCGCATCGTGACTCACAGAAAAAGGAAGTACATCTATATCGCCTATCGCAAATAGACTGCCTGACTCCACAAGCCGCTGCCTCTCACGCGGCACACGCTCATCTATGGCCGTCCACGTCCCATAGCTTGCAAAAACCTCAAGCGCGGGCAGCTTCTTCGCAAGCGTAGCCACCCCCTTCACATGATCCGAATGCTCATGCGTGATAAGAAGCGCCGAAACCTCAGCCGGCGCAGTTGCCACAGCCGAAAGCCCCTCCATTATCCGCTTGCAGCTTATGCCCGCGTCCAGCAAAATGGCCGTCCGCTCCGTCCTGATAAAATAACAATTTCCACTGCTCCCGCTCGAAAAGGAGCAAAAACTAAATGACATAATAGGTAAAAATCTCCATTCTGCTTCATATCGGCAAGTACTGCGCACAAGGCTGCCTTATCTAATTCTACTGCTCATATGCCTCGATGTGCATCACCTGGCCGTCGTTGTAGCTTATTTTCCAAAACGGAAAGGCCACGTCCGCCACGGCCTCCACAGCCTCGACACTCTCCTCGTCTATCCAATACACCATCTCAATGTCCTGAATATATATCTTCTCGCCCGCCTCGCACTCATTCATAAATTTCATAAGCGCCACAGCCGCGGATATCGTCGCCTGCTTGCCCTTCGAAACGCTCACCGGCTTTATCCTGCTATATTCAAAATTCTCAATCACGCCGTCCTTGAAAACGCATTTCATATAACAGCCGTCCACAGGCACCCCTGCCGCCTCGCAGCTGTAGCTCACGCTTACCCGGCGTCCCTTGATGCTCACCCCGTCCAGCACCACATTGTCATTCGAAAATCCCAGCCTCTCTATGAGCCGGTCTGCCTCCCTTTTGTACATCGCGTCGGTAGGTTTTTCCGCGGAAACGGCCTCGGCCTGCGATATCGCCCGCTGCAGCTCATCCTCGCTCAGGTCTGCGTAGGCGATTGAAAGCACCGGCATATCCTCATGCACTCTCGGTATCTCCGTCTCAAGGTAAATGTCATGCGCGGAGAGCACCTGCAAGAGTGTATCCTCATCCGCTATCTCATCTTTGTCACCCTTATGAAATCCATAAGTCGCTATCAAAAATATATTTGTAAACAAAAGGGCGATTATAAGTATCGTCTTTGCCTTTGACCAATCCATTCTTTCTTCTCTCCACTATTTTATAAAAAATATACTTTTACAAATTATTTGTTGTAAGGAAGATTTGGGGCGTTAGCTGTCTCCTGCGAGGAACACCAGGCCAAAGACAGGTGTTGCCCCAAATCTT
>CAVHIG010000020.1:0-29470 GCA_963636105.1 Anaerovoracaceae bacterium | reverse complement strand
TTCGGTCCCGCAGAGAGCTGTAGCCGAGCCCCCATGTGTAAGTCATTTGGTTCCGAGGGTAGGTGTAGGCCGAGCCTTTATTCAACCACCTGGAAGTTTACAACAGGTACCTCATCCAGCACGTCATACAAAGCAAAGAATTCTTCCTCCGTAGCTACGCCGATATCCTTTGAAGAATTTGCCATGCTGCCGTCCTCAGTAGTGAAACCTTCTAAAGTATAATTTCCTTTTGTATCATAAGTAATCGCAATCTTCTTTGCATAGAAAAGCAGATCCGTATCCGTAATCTTGAGCTCACCATATATATCATTGTTGCAAGCATACAAGATACCGTCCGCAGAACATCTTACAGGATATGATGTAGCTCCTGTGGATACGCTTCCGATGTTCATTATCTTATTATCAATGTATCCCACTTCTGCGTAGAAATCAACATCTATAGCCGCATTTGTAGAATCATCCCAAGCAAAGGTCCCATCTGTAACAGCAAGCACCTGTCTGTCATGACCCGCAATCGTCACATAAGCATAGGCCTCGCCCGGCTCAAGCTGACCGATAACATCGTCAAATGAATCATACTCAGTTTTGCCCGAGCGCGTATCCACAAAGGTGCCCTCAGTGTTGATGGTAGTAGCCATCGCTTCACCTGCATCCTCATCCTCTGTCTCCACAGCTTCAGTGGCATTATCCGGCACTTCAGATTCAGCCTCCTGCGAACCGCAGCCCACCATAGAAAATACCATGACAGTTCCTAAGATCATCGCTATCAATTTTGCCTTCATAAAAGTTCACTCCCTTTAAATTTAAAAGTTTAAATATTTTTGTACCCATCATCCTTATTAAGCTTTCTCCTGCAGGATGACGGTTTCAAAACGCAAAACAAAAGAAAAACTCCGAACCAACCATTCAAGATTTGATTCGGAGTTTTGTGGTGCGGCTGACTGGACTTGAACCAGCACGGTGTTACCCATACGGCCCTCAACCGTACGCGTCTGCCATTCCGCCACAGCCGCGCGCCAACATCATTTATTATATGATATCTTGTCGACTTTGTCAAGAGCTTTTTTAAACTTTTTTAAAAACTTTTAAGTTTCGTCTCAGCTTTATTTAAGCTCTCTTCGTGAACAACAATATCAGTATAACACTTTTGCACAGGATGTCAACACTTTTTTTGAAAAAAGTTGTACTTTTTTACTCGAGATCAAATCATCTATTCTTTTATAAATCTATTCTACGAAAAATTCACCCGGACAAATTCCTCATATCAAGCGCCGCAGGCACTACAGCATCGAAATATCCGAATAAGCCTTCAGGCCATAAGCAGCCTTTGCGTGGATCACGGCATTTTTTATCGCCTTTGCCACCACCTCAGTCGCAAGCGCTCCGAGGGCATCAGTGTTTACTTCCACCTCGCCTGTAGCGAGCACATATATCGTATCTCCGTCCACAGAGGTATGCACCGGTCTTATCGCCTTTGCATATCCATTGTGAGCAATAGAGGCCAGCTTGTTGCACTGCGCCTTCGTAAGCTTTGCATTTGTGATCACGCAACAAAGCGTAGTATTTCCCTTCCATACATTCCTATCGCCACTTATATCTTCAAACATCAATTTGCTCGTGTCAAGGAAATTCAATTTGTCCTCGCTCAAAAGGCCTGCCAAGATATAATTATGATCTGAATCTATCACATCGCCGAGAGCGTTTACGGCTACGATAGCACCGCATTGCACATCACCTGCCTGCACTGTGTAGTGCCCTATACCGGATTTCATGCAATTATCCATGCCCAGATACTTTCCTACAGACGCTCCTGTACCCGCCCCATAGTTTCCCTGGAGCGGAGGCTCACTCGTAGCATTCTTGCAAGCCTCATAACCCATAGCCTTATCAGGCCTTACAGAAGAACTCCCCACTGTAAGATCAAAAAGCGAGCAGCCGCACACGATAGGTACCTTTGCGACTCCTACCTCAAAGCCTATGCCCTGCTCCTCAAGATAATCCATGGCACCGCAGGCCGCCTCAAGTCCATAGGCGCTGCCCCCGGAAAGCATCACGCAATGTATCCTGTCTATCATATTCTCTGCCCTGAGGCAATCTGTCTCGCGCGAAGCAGGACCGCCGCCTCTCACATCGACCCCGGCGCACGCACCTTCCCTGGCAATTATCGCTGTACAGCCCGTACCGGCTTCAAAATTCTGCGCCTGTCCGATTTCAATTCCTTTTATGTCAGTAATATTTATCTCTTTCATATTCTTACATTTCCTCCTCGGTCTTTGTATCATCACTCACCACGCGCTTATACTCAAGCGACCAGCTCGCGGCATTCCTATAGAAATCATTGAAAAGCGGCGAATTCTCGCCCACAAACGATTGCGACATCACCATGCCGTATGTTCTGTAAAGAATAGGATAATATGGCAGATCCTCCGCCAAGGTCTCCTTAAGCTCGCTATAAACCTTCGCTTTATTCTTTGTCGCACCCGTCGCCAAAAGATCCAAATTTGAATCCACCTTCTCATTTGAATAACTTACCACATTTCCGTAGCCCGAATGCAAAAGCGAGCGCAGATCATAATAATCCGCAAAAGTATACTCGCCTATAAAAATATCATAATCCCCCGTCGCAACCCTGCTGCGATACTCCTCCGCGGAGCACTCCGCAATTTCCGCTTCGACCTGAATATCTCCAAGGGACTTTTTTATAAGCTGAGCTGCCGCTACCTGCGACACATCATCCGACTTTATCAAAATCTCAACCGTGAGAGCCTCACCCTCATATTCAAGATAACCATCACCGTCAGAATCGCCAAGCCCCGCCTTCTTCAAAAGCTCAGCTGCCTTTTCCAAATCATAGCCGTACAAATCGCCTTCATTCTCCACGCCGAGATAGCCCGGATAATACAGCGAATCCGTCGCAACGCCGCAGGAATAATAAGCCGATTCCAGAATTTTCTCGCTGTTTGTGGCATAGGCTATAGCCTGCCGTACCCTCTTATTTTTGAGATAAGCCTTGCCTTGATTGAAGCCTATGACCTCCACGCAATTTGAAAGAAAGTCCTGCGTCACAGCGTCCGTGTTGTTTATAATCGTCTCTCGGTCTATGTCCTTTATAAATGCCGCGGAAACTTCGTCGACATTCATAAGAGAGAGGGCTTCCTTGCTTCCCGGCACCACGTCAAAGCTTAGAGTGTTTGCGGAAACGGCCTCGTAATAGCTTTCGTTTGGAACCAGCTCAAGGCTCGTGAGCAGATCGTATTCGCTCACCTTGTAAGCGCCCGTACCGATAGGGCTAAAGTCGTCCGCGTGCTTTCTCATGTCAGAGACACTTTTGTATTGATGCTCAGGCATTATCGGGAAGGTCAGCTTTTCAGTGGCTGAATCCGCGCCATTTTTGAATGTTATAGTGAGCTTCAGCTCGTCATTTTTATTTGCCTTGACGCTCTTTATATTGCTCACATAGCTGCTGTAGAGTGTATCCGTGCCCAGTGAAATTAAAAGTTCAATCGTATATTTTACATCGCTATTTGTCAGCTTTTCACCGTCATGCCAGCAAATACCGCTTTTTAGGGTGATATCGAGCTGCGTGCTGTCTTCGTTATAGCTGTATTCTTTTACAAGCTCCGGCACGGCCCTCATGGTCTCATCGAGCTCAAATAAGCCATCATAAATCAGCTTTGAGATGTAATATACGTCCTCATCCTTTGAAAGCGCAGGATTTAGAGTACGCACATATCCCATAGGAAGATGTACCTCGCTCGATTTCTCTATTTCATATTTTTCTTCCTGACCGCGCAGCAGTTCAAGTTTTTCGCTGCAGCCGGATAGAAGAGACAAGCTCAGCACGCCGCAGAGGCCAAGTGCTGCCAGCTTCCTCAGGCTGATTTTGGGATTTGGCATTTTCTTTTTCCTTTTTCATTCTATTCTATTTAGGTGACAATTTCTTGATTCCTGGCTAAAAACTTATTGAATTCAAGCTAAATCATATGATTCAATTCTGCCAGTAAGCTGTCCACCTGTGCATAGAGCTCCTCTACGCTACCGGAATTATCAAGTACATGACTTGCTCTCGCAAGCTTTTCTTCTTCACTCATCTGAGCTTTTATCCTGGCGAGGATTTCTTCCTCGCTGAGGCCGTCGCGGTCTCTTACACGACTTATGCGCGTAGCCTCATCCACATGTACAAGCCAGGTCTCTCCGGTCTTTGAATCCATGCCTGCTTCAAAGAGCAGCGGCGCGTCAAAGAATATAATGCGCTCATTGGATTTTTTTAGCTCTGCTATTTGCCTATCCACCCGCTTTGAAATCTCCTTATGTGTAATACGATTCAAGAGATTCTTTCCTTCTTCTGTAGCAAAAGCAAGCCTTGCAAGCTCCCTGCGATTCAGAGAACCATCAGAATTTATAATTTCATCGCCAAAGGCTATGGCAAGCTCTTCAAGAAGCGATGAGCCGTTTTCCATCATTTCGTGCGAAATTTTATCCGCGTCTACTATCTTTATTCCTTTTGAAGCAAGATATTCAGAAACAGTGGATTTTCCGCTGCCGATCCCGCCCGTAAGTCCTATTATTTTCATATGTTTGTCTACCTGTTTACTGCTCACTTAAGCGCATACCAATTCTGCCCCACCTCGAGGCTCACATCAAGTTTTACCGAGAGCTGCATCGCATTCTCCATCTCTTCCACAAGCAAATCCTGCACGCGCTCCTTCTCATCCTCACTGGTCTCGATTATGAGTTCATCATGCACCTGCAAAATCAGACGCGACTTCAGCTTCTCTCTCAAAAGCCTGCCATAGACATTCACCATGGCTATCTTTATAATATCTGCCGCGCTTCCCTGAATAGGGCTATTCATAGCAAGGCGCTCTCCAAGCTGCCGAACCTGATAATTCGCGGCCTTTATCTCAGGAATATACCTCTTCCTATCCATTATAGTCTTTACAAAACCCAGGCTTTTGCAGCTTTCCACCTGCATATCCATAAAGCTCTTTACATAAGCATACTTTCTGAAATACTCTTCTATATAAGCCTGCGCATCGCGCCTTGTAATATTCAGCTCACTCGAAAGCCCAAAACCGCTCATACCGTAGATGACACCGAAATTGACAGCCTTCGCATTGCTTCTTTGCAAAGGGCTCACCTCATCCTCAGGCACGCCAAATACCCTTGCAGCCGTAATCTTATGAATATCATCTCCGCGATTGAAGGCCTCCACCAAAAGCGGCTCACCTGACATATGCGCAAGCACGCGAAGCTCGATCTGCGAATAATCCGCGCCCACAAGTATATAGCCATCGCGCGGCACAAATGCTCTTCTTATGCTGCGCGAAAGCTCCTGCCTTACCGGAATATTTTGCAAATTTGGCTCCGTGCAGCTTATTCTGCCTGTCGCCGTGACAGTCTGCTTAAAATGCGCATGTATGCGTCCATCCTTATTTATAAGTGGCATCAAGCCCTCTATATAAGTCCCCTTAAGCTTTGTAAGCATCCTGTACTCCAAAATCAGCGGCACTATAGGATGCTTTTCACGAAGCTTTTCAAGTATCTCCGCACTTGTCGAATATCCTCTTTGAGTCTTTTTCCCCGCCGGCAGTCCCAGCTTCTCAAACAAAATCACGCCAAGCTGCGCAGGAGAATTTATATTAAACTCCTCGCCCGCATGCTTATAAATATCCTGCGTAAGCTCCTCTATCCGCCCCGATATGTCGCCTCCTATCTCCGAAAGCGCATTCTTGTCTACAGCAAAGCCATATTTTTCCATAGAAGCGAGCACCTCCACGAGCGGAAGCTCCACCTCATAAAAGACCTTTTCAAGCCCATTTTGCCCAAGCTTTTCCGACAAAACACTTCTCAGTGCTGAAATATAGGCAGCCATTTTTGCACCATACTCCGCAAAACGCATCGCGGGATCCGCGAAAAAATCAAGCTGTCCGCTATCCTCCAAAAAAGATTTCTCATCCTGAAATTCCTGTCCGAGATATTCAAAAACAAGCGTCTTTAAGTCATAAGCGCTTCTCGTAGGCTCAAGCACATAAGCTGCTATCGCCGTATCAAAGGCCGTGTCAAATATAGCAGCTGCCTTGTTGCCTGCGGAAACATCGCAGTCTCCCGCCACCGCCCGCTCTTCCAAGCAAGCGGAATCTACATAGCCTGCTGCCATAAGCGCATAATAGCTTTGTATAAGCTCATGCCCTGTAAGGGCAGGCTTCTGCCGCACAAGAATATCCGCAAAAGCAGAGATTTTTGCGGTATCGTTGCCATTTATATAATAAGAAGTCTGGTTTACAGTAATACTTATACCGTGAATCACAGGCACATCCTTATGCTCATTATTGCTGAAAACCTTTAAATTTCCAGCTTTTGCAAGACTTAGCGACTCAGCAAGCTTATGCAGATCTTCTTCGCTTCCTACAACGAGCGTTTCGTACTCGGGTATATCCACTGAGCTACTTGACTTTGCGTCCTGCGGCGCCTTCTTTTCAAGCTTCTTCAAAAAGCTGTTGAACTCAAGCTTTACATACAAAGCTATGAGCTTTTCGTAATCCGGCTCTTCCTCCTTGAATCCCTCAAAATCCACCTCGATAGGCGCATTCACATCTATAGTAGCCAGCCTCTTGCTCATAAGGGCAAGCTGTGCGTTATCTTCCACCTTTGCGCGCAGCTTTGCATTTGCGATTTCATCAGTATGCGCAAGCATATTTTCCACGCTTCCGAATTGCAAAAGCAGCTTTGAAGCCGTCTTTTCGCCGACTCCAGGTATGCCCGGAATATTGTCCGACTGGTCGCCCATAAGACCCTTGTAATCTATAAATTGAGTAGGAGTAAAGCCATATTTTTCAATCATGGCATTTTTGTCAAATAAATCAAAATCTGTGATGCCCTTCCTTGTAATCAGCACCCTGGTGACATCAGTAGCAAGCTGCAGCTCATCCTTATCGCCCGTAATGATAAGCGGCTCAAGTCCCTCATCTTCAGCACGCCTTGCGATGGTACCTATTATGTCATCCGCCTCCCAGCCCGAAAGCTCAAGTATCTTTATATTCATGGCCGCAAGCACGTCTTTAAGAAGCGGCAGCTGCATGGCAAGCTCCACCGGCATCTTTTTTCGCCCCGCCTTATATTCCGTATATTCCTTATGCCGAAAAGTCGGCTCCTTAAGGTCAAAGGCTACCGCCATATATTCCGGCTCATAGTCCTTCCTTATCTTTGTAAGCATGTTCAAAAAGCCGTATATGCCCTGCGTATATATGCCCTCCTTAGTGATCATAGGCCTTTGCATCGCATAGTACGCCCTATTTATCAAGCTATTTCCGTCTATTATGACTATCGTGCCCGTCATTCCCCCAAAAGTCCTCCGTAATAAAGCTTATCTGCCTCAAAGCGAGACAAAATTTCTCATGTTTTTCATTATTTATTTGCGTCTACAAGCGTAAGCTTGCCATTTTCGCCCTTGTATACAAGACCTCCGGCATTCTCAGCTTCCTGCAAGGTCACCACAAAGACCCACCTTTCCTGATCAGTTTGGCTGTACCCCGTGATTTCGTAGCTACATCCGGAAAGCTCCTCCGCTATAAGTGCTTTGTAATATTCCAAGCCGAAGGCTGCATTGTCTCTTGCTTTGTGTATGCCCTCACCTTCTCTTGAAACAGGTCTCATTTCTCCGCTCGAAAGCATCAAAGAATTCTGATTTTCTACATCGGCAGGGTTTTTATGTCCCTTAGGTCTGCGCTTGCCGCTATTTTTATCGCCCGCAGCGCTCCCTGTAGTGGCAGTCATCTGAACCGAAGAGGCTCCCTCCTCTACGCTTACAGATTTATCAGCATTTGCCCCTGCCTCCGCGGAAACGTCGCTATTTTTGCTAAAGCCCCCGGCTTCCGAAGAGCCCGCGGAGTTTCCGCTGCTGAGGTCTGAATCACTTTCCTCTGAATATGTGTAAGAATCAGATTTTGCATTGTCATAAGCTGCTGTATCATCATAGGAATCCGTACCCGCAGCTGATGCCGGCGCGCCTGTCAATTCATTTTCAAGCATATCACTGCCTGTATCATCAGCTAAAGGCTCCGCGTTTTCGGCAGCTTCATCAAAGCCTCCACTTGAGTCTCCCTCCGGAAGCGCGGCATCCTGCGACACCGTACTTTCAAAGCCTTGCATGATTATATTGTCATTCTGAGCTATCGCTACGCAGAAAAGCCCGACTACCAGCACCGCGGCCACAGCCGTAAGTCTCTTTGTAAGCCTCATGCGCTTTCCCTTTGAAGCTGATGAAATAGCCTCAGTCTTTGCCCTTGCAGCCGCAAATTCAGGCGCAAGAGCCGCTTTCATTCTATCATCGAAATTTGCCGGCAGAGGCACTTCCTTTGTCTCACCGAGAAGTGCCTTTACCCTCGCCAGCTCTTCGTATTCCCTTTTGCATGCAATACAAAGCTCCAGATGCTGCTCCATCGCTTGCATCCGGTCTTTAGGAAGTGCACCGTCTATATATTCAGATATGAGTTCCTTAAATTCCTTGCATTCCATAAATTCATCCCCTTCTCACATGTTTAGACGCAGATTTTTCAGCTTTGTTCCAGATAAATTTCTTTTAACTTTCTGCGTGCTCTGGATATCCGTGATTTGACCGTTCCCAGGGAGCAGTCAGTCATTTTGGATATCTCTTCATATGAAAAGCCCTGGATGTCTCTTAAAATGAGGACCTGTCTGTGATCCTCATCGAGCTTATTCAGACATTCCAATATAAGATTTGAGCGTTCTTTTCTTTCGAGTAGCTCGTCGGGAAGCGGAGCCGTATCAGGCACATCCTCCGCTGGATTTTTCTCTTCATCATCCGCATAGACAAAGTGCAATGCTGATATTTTTTTTCGCTTTCGCAAGGCATCATTTGAGGCATTTACAACTATACGATAGACCCAGGTATCAAAGCTTGCTTCCATATTGAATGAAGGCAGACCGCGATAAATCTTTATGAAGGTCTCCTGCAACACGTCCATGGCATCCTCTTCGTTATTCATGTAGCGGAATGCGATGTTGTAGGCGCGATTCTTACACGACAAAATCAGGGTCTCAAAGCTTGCTTCATCACCCTGTATCGCTCTTTCTATAAGCCTTCTCTCCTCTGCCTGATTCCGTGCCATATATACCTTATCCATGATACTCTTAAAAAAAATTACACCAACTTTTATTATATATCCGGCACGCCCTCTTTGCAATAAGCTTTATTTGTGAAAATCCGGTGAAACCCCAAAAAATCTATTGACTCCGCTCTTGAGACACAGTTAATATATATATCAATAGGAGGTGTGCGACAGCAATTTGGGCAAAAAATCGCAAAATTTGCATGTTGTAAAAGAAAAATGAAACTCAGCTTAAAAGTAAAAGGAGCCTACGGAATGACAGCCGTAGCGGACCAGTGCCTGTTTTATCTCTATGGCACTTTCTATATTTTCTACCTGACTACAGTCGCAGGCATAAGTCCGGCAATCGCAGGTATAATCTCAGCCATAGGCGCTGTATGGGATGCCTTTGTGGCAGTCGTAGCCGGATACATCTCCGACAACGTCCACTCACCTTGGGGCAAGAGAAAGCCGATGATAATGGCCTGGGCCTTCCCGATGGCTATAGCCACAAGCCTGCTTTTTACATACATAGACGCCTCTATGACCTTTAAAATCGTCTACTACATAGTAGCCACCCTTATATACTGGACGGCCTTCCCTATGTTTTTCATACCATTTCTCGCCTGGGGCGCGGAGCTTACCGAAGACTACAACGAAAGAACCCTTCTCCGCTCCTTTGCTTATGTGGGAAATACCGCCGGAATGGCCATAGGCACACTCCTTCCGACAGTCATAATAGATTACCTCATGAACCTCGGAAAATCCACAGAGGCCGCATGGCAAGGCACAATTATTTTAGTAAGCATATGCGTATTTATCTCGCTTTTCTTCGGCCCGGCAATGATAAAAGGTCAAAGCAATGCCTATAGCCCTGAGGAAAAAGCCGCAAAAAAAACAAAAAAGCGCTCTTTAAAAGCGTCATTTTCTGCAATATTTGTCACTTTCAGGGAATTTAGCCACGTATTGCGACTGCGCCCGCTGCGCTATCTCATATACGCAAGCATATTCTACCTCGGAGCAAGTACGATCTTCGCCTCAGACAGAATGTTTTTCTTCACCTATGAGATGGAAGCCTCGGCTTCAGCGATAAGCATAATGATGGCCGTATCCACATTTTCCGGCCTTTGCTTCATCCCGCTTGTAGTAGCCACGCGCAAAATCGCGGACAAGAGGACGCAATTTGTCTTTGGCATCACAATATGCTCACTCGTAATGATGTCCTACAGAATCCTCGGAAATACATCGCTCCTCGCCACCTGCATAATGCTCGTAGCCTACGACACCGCAAACATGCTCTACTGGCAGCTTCTGCCATCCATGATATATGATGTATGCGAAGTAGATGAGCTTGTCTGCGGAAAGCAGCGCCAGGGCAGCATCGTATCCCTGCAATCGCTTTCAGAATCACTCTCAGAAGCAGTGGGCATGGTAGTCCTCGGAGGAATTTTAGAGGCCGCGGGCTTTGATGAGGCTCTCTCCTCGCAGACGGAAACGGCGCTGTTTTGGGTGAGCAATTCCTACTCCTTCATTCCGGCGATTTTCATGCTCCTTGCGGCATTCATGGTATACAAATATCCAATCACAAAAGAGCGCTTTGAGCATGTTTTAAAAGGCGTATCACGCAGGAGAAACGGCGAGGCTGTGGACTTGAGCGAGTTTAGTGATGTACTGTAGCTTCTAGTACATCACTATCGCGCGCACCGGGCAGACCGGAGCGCAATATCCGCAGGTCACGCATTTTTCGTGATCTACAATCGCAAGCCCCTGCTCATTTCTACCTATGGCCTTATTTGGGCAGCGCTCTATGCACTGACCGCAGCCCTCACAATCTCCAAGATCGATGCGTATCCTCTTATGAGTCACATCAGGATTATAACCGGGGGTCATTCTGCCCTCACAATAGTCAAAAATATCGTCTACTTCCTGTTTTTTTCCAAAACCAATCATAGCAGAATCCACTCCCGGGATACTAAAGGCATAATCCAAGGCTTCCATATAGTGCCCCGTAAGCGTACCTCCGCCCAGAGCCTTCATCGTATATACGCCCTTGCTCTTTTGCGCGCAGAGCCTTATAGCCCTCTCCATCTCTTCCCTTGTCCCGGGCTCCCCATGCTTTCTGATTCCGAGACCCTGATAATTTATCAGCGGAAATACGATATCGCACTCCTCATCAAGAGCCGCTGCCTCCGCCACATCCACATGATGCGTAGAAAGGCCTATCGCCCGCACAAGCCCCTTTGCCTTCGCTTCGTTCAGATAATCCCAGGCACCAGCTCTCCTCTTAAAATCCAGATCAGATCTCACCTCATGCAGCAAAAAAATATCTATCACATCACGGCGAAGCTCACGCCTTGCCTCCTCTACAGCCTTCGCCATATCCTCATATGAGGCTACGAGCGATTTTGTAGAAATCACAGGATCGAAGCGCCCTCCAAAAAGCGCCTTTTTTATATAAGGATAAGTGTCATAATATTGAGCCGTGTCCAGAAAATTCAGGCCGCGCTCAAGCGCATAAGAAATAAGCTCCGCACCATCCTTAAGCGACAGATTCAGCTGAGTTTTTCCCATAGTAAGCACTCCAAAGCCCACCTCACTCACTTCAATGCCCGTCCTTCCCAAGACTCTTCTCTTCACACTATGACACCTCCTCCTACAACTCTATCTCCATCATACAAAACCATCGACTGCCCCGGAGTAGCAGCCCTTTGCGCTTCGAAAAATTCCGCTCGCAAGCGCCCATCCTCCATTTGCGACACAACAGCCTCTGCCTTTCTCGGCGAATATCTCAATTTGGCTGTAAGCCGCGCGCCCTCAAGCCTTGCAGGCAGTACGCCATTTCCGCTTTCTGAGAAAAAGCAATCGTCCGCGTATACGACCTTTGAAAACAAATCCTCACTTTCGCCTAAAGTGACCGTATTTTTTTCGCAATCGAGCCTTGTGACAAAGGCCGGTTTTCCGAGGGCTATTCCAAGCCCCTTTCTCTGCCCGAGCGTGTAATTTATGATGCCTCGATGCTCGCCGAGTACCTTCCCGTCCTTATCTACAAAGTTTCCCTTTTTCAAGCCGGCGGCCGTCTCTCCTACGTAAGCTTTGCGATCTCCCGAGGCTCTATCTTCCGCTGCGGAAACGGCGCAGTTTCCCAAGGCTCTATCTTCCCGGTTTTTTATATATTCCACGTAATCCGTATCCGGCGGCAAAAAGCAAATCTCCTGGCTATCTTTAAGATCCGCGTTTTCAATCTCGTTTTCTCTTACAAGGCTCCTTATATCATCCTTGCTCTCATAAGCCGAGAGAGGGAGCAGTAGCCTCGAAAGCACATCCTGTCCGAGCCTGTACAGCATGTAGGATTGATCCTTTTTTTCATTTGCGGCCACAGCTACATAGTAGGTATCCGTATTTTCGTCATATTCAATACGCGCATAGTGGCCTGTAGCTATATAGTAGGCGCCTATGCGATCTGCTTCTTCTATAAGTGTCTTGAATTTGACAGTCGGATTGCAAAGCACACATGGATTCGGAGTCCTTCCATGCAGATATTCGTCACAAAAGTTTTCGATGACTATGTCCGAAAAGCTTTGCGACACATCTTTGTATACAAAATCCGCCCCGGCCTCTGAAGCAATCCTTCCGGCCGCGGCTCTGCCCTCGCAGTTTCCGCCGGTGACATCAAAATAAAGCCCCGTAACTGACAGTGATTTTTCCTTAAGTAATAAGCAAGCGGCCGTGCTGTCCACACCGCCGCTCAAGCCTAGTACAACCTTATTTTTATCTAAGAAGTTGTTCATTTTTCTTTTTTGCCTTTCGTCAAGCCTTATATAGCCTTGCAAAATGCGCGATTATTTATGGCATCCGCAGGACTCGCCGCCTTCGCAGCCTTCCTCGTGATTTACTTCATCATCATCGTCCGCGTTTGGATCAAAGCCCTCAAGGCCCTTATAAGTCTTGCCATTTTTCTGAGCATAGTCATAAATTGCGGACTTTATAGCATGATCCGCGAGCACTGAGCAGTGAAGCTTTACTGCAGGCAGTCCGCCGAGCTCATCTACGATCATTTTATTTGTAACAGCAAGAGCCTCGTCTATGGTCTTGCCTATGATCATGTCAGTCGCGATACTTGAGGACGCGATAGCGCTTCCGCAGCCAAAGGTCTTGAATTTTGCGTCTACGATCTTTTCGTCTTCAACCTTTATAGTGATCTGCATCATATCTCCACAGACCGGGCTTCCGTATACGCCTGTGCCGTCTGCGCTTTCAATCTCGCCTACGTTGTGCGGATTGAGGAAATGATCCATTACTTTATCATTATACATTGCCATATCTATTACCAACCTTTCTTGCTTGAAACTGATGAAATTGAGCGCAATTTTGCTATGATCTCTACCAGCTTCTCTACTACATAATCCAAGTCATCCTTTGTAGTAAAATCACCGATGGTGAATCTTACTGAGCCATGTATCATCTCTACAGGAATGCCCAGGGCTGTCAGCACATGAGACGGCTGCAGCGATGTGGAATTGCAAGCAGAACCTGTGGAGACTGATATTCCGTACTGATCGAGGAGGAGAAGTATACCCTCGCCCTCAATGTACTTGAATGTGATATTTGCATTGCCCGGATGTCTGTATTCTACGCTTCCGTTCAGCTGTGTATCTTCGATCTTTGTAAGCACCTGCTCTACAAAATAATCTCTGAGCTTTGAGACGCGCTCTATATGCTCTGCGAGATTGATTCTTGCAAGCTCCGCGGCTTTACCAAAACCTACGATACCTGTAAGGTTTTCAGTACCTGCTCTCTTTTTGGATTCCTGAGCGCCGCCGTGAAGGTAATTTGAAAGTCTTGTACCCTTCTTTATGTACATAGCGCCTATGCCCTTCGGTCCGTATATCTTGTGACCGGACATGGACATAAGATCTACGCCCAGATCCTTCACATCGATCGGAACGTTGCCGAGAGCCTGTACAGCGTCTGTGTGGAATATTGCTCCATGCTTGTGCGCGATTTCACAAAGCTCCTTTATAGGCTGGATTGTGCCTACTTCGTTATTTACAAACATGATGCTGACAAGAACTGTCTTGTCAGTGATGGCAGCCTCAAGGTCAGCAGGATTTACTCTGCCGTCAGGCTGTACATCGAGGTATGTCACATCGATACCGTGCTTTTCGAGAAACTCCGCGGAGTGCAGAATTGCGTGGTGCTCGATTTTTGTCGTGATGATGTGATTTCCCTTGGCCTTCTTTGCGTCCGTTACGCCGAAAAGTGCCCAGTTGTCAGCTTCAGAGCCGCAGGATGTAAAAGTAATCTCCTGCGCGGAAGCTCCTATAAGCTCAGCCACGCGGCTTCTCGCCAAGTCGATGGCCTTCTTTGACTTTTCTCCTATGGAATATATGCTGGAAGGATTTCCAAAGCTCTCCGAAAAATACGGAAGCATCTCCTTCAAAACATCTTCCTTTACAGGAGTAGTAGCCGAATAATCCAAATATACCTGTCGCATATCTTTTTTCTTCTCCCCTTACTTAAGTAAATATATGTTTATAAAACAGTACACCTTGAAGGGGTGCACCATATTATCAATGATTCATTTAGACTATATACCAAAAGCTGCCCAAATACAAACTATTTTTGCATTTTCTTTTTTAGTCTAATTGCGGATTGTCTGCTCTATGGTCTCTTCGACCTCCTCTTCGAGCTCTTCTATGGCCTCATCGACGGCCTCCGCCGTTTCCGCTTCGACAGCATCTACTATCTCTATATTTTCAAGCTGTGCCCGAAAGCTCTTTCTGAAAGCCTCGAGGTATTCCATTCTGAGAGCCTGCTGCTCAAGCTTTTCTTCTTCGCTAAGGCCTGCCGTCTTTGATTTTCTGGCAAGCTCATTTATTCTGTCTATCTTTTCTTTGCATAGCATAAGCCGTGACTCCTTTTCCGTTTGAAATCCACATAATATCCCCGATGCCAAAGCCATAAGCTAAGGCTCTCCTATGCGGATGCTACATGGTGGATTTTAAAAATACCCATTCCAATTTGATATTCTATCACATTTTTTCACATTTTGGAACATTATTTTATGTACTACCTGTGTATTTTTCGATTTTTTTGTATAGCAGGATATAGGCAAAGTCGCATTTTTGTGATATCATTTATCGGTATGACATGTGATAATTGATTGAAAGGAAGTTTATATAATGGCTACTCGCATAGAACAGATAAATACAAGGCGCATATTCGGAATCATTTCACACCCGGACGCCGGAAAGACCACACTCACAGAAAAGCTTCTGCTGCACGGCGGCGCTATTCGTGAGGCCGGCACGGTAAAGGCTCGCCGCAATTCAAAATTTGCCACATCTGACTGGATGGAGATAGAAAAGCAAAGAGGCATCTCTGTCACCTCTTCGGTAATGCAATTTGAATACGCCGGCAAGGTCATATCCATCATGGATACTCCGGGTCACAATGACTTTGGCGAAGACACATACAGAATCCTCACATCAGTAGACAGCGCGGTCATGGTCATAGACGGCGCAAAGGGTATAGAAGCTCAGACGAAAAAGCTTTTTAAGGTATGCAGCATGCGCGGCATCCCTATCTTTACATTTATGAATAAATTTGACAGAGAGGCAAAGGACCCGCTCGACCTTATGCAGGAGCTTGAGGACGTGCTCGGCCTGCCATCTGTCGCGGTCACCTGGCCTATAGGAAGCGGACTGAATTTCCATGGCATATATGACCGTCTCTCAAATACAGTCCACCTCTATAAGCAGGAAAAGACCATAGAGCTTGGCGATGATGGCGTCTTTGGCGATGAGCTTACGGAATATCTCTCGCCTGCGACACTTGAGACACTCAGAAATGAGATTGAGCTTGTGGAAGGCGCCGGAAACGAGCTTGACATGGATCTTGTATCGAAGGGCAAGCTCTCACCGGTATTTTTCGGCTCAGCCCTCGCGGACTTTGGAGTTACGCCATTTTTGAATCACTTCCTCGATATGTCACCGGCTCCGGGAGGCAGAATGACCACCGGGGGAAAGGAAGTCCTTCCGACAGACGACTTTTTCAGCGGCTTTATCTTCAAGATACAGGCCAATATGAATCCGGCTCACAGAGACAGGCTCGCATTTTTCAGAATATGCTCCGGCACCTTTACACGCGGAATGAATGCCACACTCTCCCGCACCGGCAAGGAAATCAAGCTCAGCCAGTCCACGCAGCTCATGGCAAACGAGCGTGAGACGGTGGACGAGGCCTTTGCAGGAGACATCATCGGCATCTACGATACCGGAAATTACCAAATCGGCGATACACTCACGACGCGAAAGGAGCCTCTCTTCTTTGAGCCACTCCCGACATTTCCGCCTGAGCTCTTCTCACGAGTAACGCCGAAGAATACTATGAAGGCCAAGCACTTCCAAAAGGGCGTCGCTCAGCTCGCGCAGGAAGGCGCAGTGCAGATCTACCACAACGAGTACAACGAGATAATAATAGGCGCCGTAGGACAGCTTCAATTTGAAGTATTCGAATACAGGCTGAAAAACGAGTACAATGCAGAGGTCCGCATGGAGCCGCTCAATTTCTCACTGGCGCGCTGGGTAAAGACGGCCTCACTCGATGAGATCAAAAGCACCCTTGACTCGCGCTGCATGCTGGTATTTGACCATTTTGACAGACCGCTTGTACTCTTTGCAAATCAATTTACACTCAATTATTATCTCGAGCGACACAAGGATATAGAGCTCCTCGAGGCCATGGAAGTAAGCGAGCTCATATAGTAATATTATCCTTGAGAGAATCAAAGGTCTTTTGCCCTATGCCGCTCACATTCATAAGCTCTTCGATACTGCCAAAGCTTCCGTTTTGCTGCCTGTAGGAGATTATCTTCTCCGCGGTGGACGGGCCGACGCCCTTAAGCTGCTGCAGCTTATCGGAGTCTGCTGTATTTATATTTATAAGGCCTGAGCCGGACTCAGCTTCTCCGGATATGCTCGCGGAAACGGCGTTTTTTCCCGTTTTACTCGTGACTACTCCGGAGAGCGAGCTGCTCTTTCCCGTGCTTTTCGAAGAGACTTTTGAAGAAGCTTCCTTCTCCTTGAAAGGAATATATATCTTGTCACCATCAGAAAGTCCCTCCGCCTTATTTACAAGAGTTGTATCAGCCTCGCTTGTGAGTCCGCCCGCTTTTTCTATAGCCTCATACACTCTGGCGCCCTCCGAAAGCTCCACAACACCCGGAGACACTACGGCTCCGTCCACATCTACAATAATTGTGACAGGCTCATCTTTTGCGGCGAGCTCACCGCCGGCTCCCGCATCCGCGCTTTCCTCCCCCTCTTTTGTCTCGGAATCGCCTGCTCCGGCATCGCCATCACCCGCGTCTCCTGATAAAAGCTCCCCATCTGAGCCCGTAAGCGAAAAATCATCATTTACACCGCCCGCACCGCTCATATATACGACAAAAGCGACCACAGCAATGAGCAAAATCACCGCTATCTTCACAAGCTTCTTCTTATTGTAGATAAAATAATCCCTATCCAGCTTCATTCAAAACACTCCTCCCCAACAAATTCCCCTTGTCAAATCTATCCTTTGGTGATACCCTTGTACCAAGGGAAGGGCATTCACAGCCTTACCTTCCGTAAAGCCGCCGCAGCACGCTTCCCTTGGTAGATTTTATTCTACTATATTTTTTTCACCTTTTCAAGTATATTTTAACTTTGTAGCCAAAATAATACAAATTAGAAAAAATTAACAAATAAGGCCGACCCACCGATATTTTCCAGTAAGTCGACCTTTTCACATTCTTATTTCATACCGTAGCAGAGCACTGAGCAAGCAAGCTTGCCAGTGCTCTGCCACGCTTTAGATTATACATATTAAAACCTAAGCGGCTTTGTAAAGAAAAGCTCTCTTCTCTCTACATCTATATCGCTCCTGTCCGTATCTATCCCCGCAAAGCCTTGGAATGCCTTGAGGAGTAGCTCCGGACTCAAATTTGAATTGCTCCCCGCGTCGAGCTTGGTAAACATAATTATATTCCCGTCTACCATAGTCAATCTCAGCTCTTTTATCATACTTTTGATATCTACATCGCGCAGAGCCTTCGTCTTCTTTTGCGGCTTTTGCACAATTATCTCACTTTGCGCCAGGAAGTTCTTTGAAAGGCTCTCAATGTCACGCTCCGCACAGAATGCCGCATCCACAGGTATTTTTATAATATAAGTAGCATATTCTGTGATAGCCGCCAGAGTCTTGCCTTCATCCGCGAGCCTGATACAGCCCAAAATTTCAATGCCAGCCGGCATAAGCGCAGAAAGTCTCTCCGAAATCTCAGCAGGCTCTATATCCTCATAGGTCTCAAATTCCAAAATCTCAGCCATCGAAGAATATCCGAGCGACAAAGGCTGAGCAAAGCTCATCTTCGGATGCGGATTGAAGCCGTGGGAATATTGAAGCTTTATGCCCGTCCTCTTGAAAAGCCTCTTGAAAAGCCTAATCATATCAAGATGCGAGGTATATTTTATATCTCCTGTCTTGGAGAATTTCAAAGCATATCTCATTTGAGCACCCCTTCCTGACTGCACTTCACACGTCTATTTACTCCGCAGCCCACGCAGCCACGCCTGCAATCATGCGTCGTCTCCTCACGCCTTGCCTTTTCATTCTCATTCTTTAGGAAAGCTTCACTCACCGAACAGCTCACCGTGCTCCAAGGCAGCACCTCATCATACGAGCGCTCCCTTGTAGTATAGAAATCCATATCCACACCTGTGTCCGCAAAAGCCTGCTCCCAAAGCTCACCCTTAAAATGCTCCGTCCAGCCGTCAAAACGACAGCCAAGCTCATGCGCCCTCTTTATCACAGCACCCGTGCGTCTGTCTCCCCTTGCAAATACAGCCTCCAGCGTACTCGTCTTTGTATCGTGATAATTAAATGTCACGCCCTTTATCTTGAGCTTGTCGCGCAGATAATTATGCTTTTCCCTAAAGCTCTCCGCACTGTCCTGCGCGCACCACTGAAATGGAGTATGCGCCTTTGGCACAAAGTTTGACACGCTTACAGTCACATTGAAGCGCCCGCCCTTAGGTCCATTCAGCTTATAATTTATCTCCATTATATTCCTTGCAATCTCTGCGATTCCGTCAAGATCCGCAAAGGTCTCCGTAGGCAGACCTATCATAAAATAGAGCTTCACATGCGTCCAGCCAAGCTCAATGGCCTGCTCCACCGCGCCGTAGATATCCTCCGCGGTAATGCCCTTATTTATTACATCGCGCAGCCTCTGCGTCCCTGCCTCAGGCGCAAAGGTCAGCCCGCTCTTCTTATACCCCTGGATCTCCTCCAAAACCTTAAAGGAAAAGGTATCCAGCCTCAGTGAAGGCAGAGAAAGCGACACATTCTCACGCTTGCACATGTCCATAAGCCTGAGCGCAAGCGGCTCAAATTCCGAATAATCACTTGTCGAAAGCGACAAAAGCGACAGCTCCTCATGCCCCGTATTCGCAAGCTGCGCCGTTGCCAGCTCAAAAATACGCTCCTTGCTTCGCTCCCTTACCGGCCTGTAAATCATGCCCGCCTGGCAAAATCTGCAGCCCCTCGTACAGCCGCGAAACATCTCCACAACAGCTCTGTCGTGCACCACCTCTATAAAAGGCACAATATTCTTCTCAGGAAAATCCACCGGGTCAAGCTCCGGCACAATCGCCTTCTCCACAAGCTCCGGCGCCTCATCGCAAAGCCTCCTGATTTCGGAAACCGCGCCGTTTCCGCCGTATATGTGTTCATAAAATGATGGCACATACACGCCGTCCACGCTGACAGCCTCCTTCAAAAACTCACGCTTTGAAAGGCCTTTTTCCTTCGCGGCTATGTACTTTTCGCAAAGAAGAGGCAGCGCGTATTCGCCGTCACCTATCATAAAAAGATCTATAAAATCCGAAAGCGGCTCAGGATTGTAGGCACAAGGCCCTCCTGCTATCACAAGAGGATAGCCCTCGTCCCGGTCTGCCGCGCATAGCGGAATCCCCGAAAGCTCCAGCATATTGAGCACATTTGTGAAGGACATCTCATATTGCAGGGTAAAGCCCAAAATATCCATCTCTTTTACAGGGGTTTTTGTCTCCAGCGTAAACAGCGGGAGCTTCTCCGCGCGCATCAGGCTCTCCATATCAGGGGCGGGTGCAAAGACGCGTTCGCAATATATATTTTCCCTTTTATTCAAGATGTTGTAAAGAATTTGCATGCCCATATAGGACATTCCTATCTCATAGGTGTCAGGAAAGGCAAAGCCAAAGCGCAGCATCTCCTTATTCGTATCCTTTATGACAGAATTTATCTCGCCGCCGATATATCTGGCAGGCTTTTCCACCTTTTTCAGCAAATTGTCTATATTTACCATTATTCCTCCATCAAAGAGTCGATGCTCTGACCGATCACCTTTTCTATGTTGTCCATGAGAGCTCTTGTGAACTTCTTCTTTTCTAAAATGCGCCTTTCAATCTCCGCGGCTTTACTTGCAGGATTTGAGCGCTTGGCCTTGTCGATTATATATTGCATACGCGCGTCAAGCCCCACGTATTTATCATCGCGCACAAGCCTGTCACCGAGGCATACCAAATCAAGCTCCGTAAGGTCTTTTGCCTTTGTAGAAGCAAAACTATATGTCATATGCTGTGACACAATCACGGCCTCTTCATAATAACCTGCGTTGCGCAGGAAATCGGCCGCCACGCCCTGGTGATTTTCAAAGGTCCTCGCCATATCGTGAATAATGGCACTCCCATATACCAATGGCACATCAAATGATGCTCCTTTTTTATTTAAGGCCTCTGCGAGCCTGCATGCCGTCCTTGCCACGCCCTGGCAGTGACCTATCACATGCGCGGGCGTTTTAAAATGCGCGTAAAACTCTCTTGCTTTTTCTTCCGTAATTCTCTTTTTTTGCATATTCTTTTATATTTTGGGCGAATCAATACCTCGCCCGTCTCTGACTTTGAGACTCCTTGCTACCATTCCTCTGTATATTCAAGATCATAGTCCTTGATTCTGACGGTATCGCCCTCCTCAAGGCCAAGCTCCCTAAGCTTATCAAAAGCGCCGCTCTTTTCAATATACTTATACAGATATCTCAATGAGCCCATATCGTTGAAATTTGTGGAATTGAAGATCTTTTCAAGCTGTCTTCCCGAAAGGACATAGACATCCTCTGCCTCATCATAGGAAGCATATATCTCACGGTAGTTTGGATCCTGATCATCCTTTTCGAAATCAAACATCTCATACTCAGGCTCTTCCTCCGGCTCCTGTGAAATTCTGTAAAGCTCTGCCGCGGCCTCAGCCAAAAGCTCATGCACTCCCACATTTATAGGCGCGGATATAGGGAACACCTTGTATCCCTTTTCTTCCGCGTATTTCTTAAACTCAAGATATTTAGGATCGTCCTCATCTATCATATCTATTTTGTTTGCTGCTATGATCTGCGGCTTTTTCGTAAGACGCGCGCTATATAGAGAAAGCTCCTTATTTATCTTTTCAAAATCATCTATAGGATCTCTGCCCTCGCTACCCGAGACATCCACAACATGTATGAGGAGCTTTGTCCTTTCAATGTGCTTCAAAAACTCGTGTCCAAGGCCTGCTCCCTCGTGCGCTCCTTCTATAATTCCGGCGATATCGGCCATCACAAAGCTCGTATCGAAAATCTGCACAACCCCGAGATTTGGCGCTATCGTCGTAAAATGATAATTTGCGATTTTTGGATTTGCGCTTGTGGATACTGCCAGGAGAGAGGATTTCCCTACATTTGGAAAGCCCACGAGACCCACATCCGCTATGAGCTTCATCTCAAGGATGACATTTCTCTCCTTTGCGAAACCGCCCGCCTCAGCAAAATTCGGAGCCTGGCGCGTAGAAGTCTTGAAATTTACATTGCCCTTGCCGCCTTTGCCGCCCTTTGCCGCCACAAAGCTCTCGCCATGATTTACAAGATCCTTCATCACAAGTCCTGTCGCCTCGTCTATAACTATAGTCCCCGGCGGCACCTTTATCACAAGATCCTGTCCATCCTTGCCGAATTTCTTTCTCTTCATGCCGTTTTGGCCGTCCTCGGCTTCATATTTTCTTTTATATCTAAAATCCATCAGAGTACGCAAATTCTCATCGGCCTGTATGATTATATCTCCGCCGCGTCCTCCATCACCGCCATCAGGACCTCCCTCCGGTACAAAAGGCTCTCGCCTAAAGGAAACAGCGCCGTCTCCGCCTTTGCCGGATTTTATAAATATTTTCGCTCTGTCTACAAACATCGGCATTTCCCTTTCTAAAAATAAAGCCCCTATGCGAGATAGGGGCTTTCGTCAACAAATTAAGCTTCCTTTGGATATACGCTTACCTGTTTTCTGGTCTTGTCATATCTTTCGAACTTTACAGCTCCGTCGATCTTTGCAAACAAAGTATCATCTCCGCCGATACCTACGTTGTTGCCCGGATGGAACTTTGTTCCTCTCTGTCTAACCAAAATGCTGCCGGCACTTACATACTGACCGTCGCCTCTCTTTACTCCCAAACGCTTGGACTCACTATCACGACCGTTCTTGGAGCTTCCTACTCCCTTCTTACTTGCCATGAAGACACCTCCTTATTTGTATCTAATATAGTAGTTATGTTCTCTTTTTACAGTGCTGCTTCGATAGTCTCGATGATGACCTGCTTTGTAGCCTTCTCATCTACAGCGATGCCCTTCTCATTTGCAAATGCAACGAGCTCGTCCTTCTTCATGGACTTGAGTGCAGGAGCCTTATCTTCTGCCGGAGCCTCTGCCTTTACAAAAGGCTTGTCCTCGCCAAGACCAGTGATCTGAACCATTGTATATGGCTGTCTGTGACCCTGCTTCTTTCTGTAGTCCTTCTTGGACTTGTACTTGAAGATAATAACCTTCTTGCCCTTGCCATTCTCAAGCACGCTACCATATACCTTTGTACCTTCGATATAAGGTGCTCCTACCTGGATGTCAGCGCCTTCGCCCATTACGAGTACTTTGTCAAATACAACCTTTGCTTCAGGCTCTACAGCGAGCTTCTCAATAGTGATTACGTCGCCTTCCTGTACTCTGTACTGCTTGCCGCCTGTTTCGATTACTGCATACATTCTTTTCTATTCCTCCTCTAACCGGTCTCGCCATCCCGGGTGTCCTCGCTTTTCAAGGCACTTCAAAACACCGTTCTGTGCGGCTCAACATTAGTATCTTACTATATCCCCGCCCAAATGTCAAATGTTTTTTCACCTCAAAGCAGCAAAATTCTTTGCTCCCCGGAAAGCATCGAGCAAGATTTTTTTCTATCCCTACAAAAGCTCCAAAAGCTCGTCCTTACTCATACTCAAAAGGCCGCCGGTATTGCCGCTGAGTATCTCATCCGCCAGTGCGCGCTTTTGCTCCTGCATCTTGAGAATCTTCTCCTCCATCGTATTCTTTGCGATGATTTTGTATACGGAAACGGCCTTTGTCTGCCCGATGCGGTGGGCACGGTCTGTGGCCTGGTCCTGCGCGGCGATATTCCACCATGGGTCGAGATGTATTACAATATCTGCGCCCGTCAAATTCAGCCCTGTACCGCCTGCCTTCAAAGAAATCAGGAAAATAGGCGTATCGTCCGCATTGAAGCGCTTCACCATCTCCACACGATCTTCCTTTTTCGTCTCTCCCGTAATCTTGAAATAAGCAAGGCCCTCTTTTCTGAGATCGCCCTCCAAAAGCTCAAGCAATGACCGGAACTGCGAAAATACAAGTATCTTGTGACCGCCATCTATAGCATTTTGCAAAAGCTCAAGACAAGCCTCTCTCTTTGCCGACTCGCCGTCATAATTGCTGAAGCAAAGCGCCGGATCGCAGCAAATCTGTCTGGTCTTTGTAATCTCCGCAAGGAGCGCGATCTTGTTCTTTTGGAACATTTCCTCGCTTTCACCGTCCAAAATCTTCCTTATATGTAAAACCTGCGCATCGTACAATCTCTGCTGCTTCTGCTCAAATTGCACATAGCAAATCTCCTCTGTCTTCTCAGGCAGATCACTCAGCACATCCTGCTTCAGACGACGCAATATAAATGGCTCCACAAAGCGCTTGAGCCTCGACATCGCCGCCTGATCCTGATGCTTGGAAACCGGAATCTCAAACTCCTTACGGAACCTGTCATAGGAATACAAAAATCCCGGCATCAAAAAGTCAAATATACTCCAAAGCTCGCTGAGCCTGTTTTCAATCGGCGTGCCCGTGAGAGCAAAGCGAATCCTGCTATTTACAGCCTTCACAGCCTTCGCGGCCGCCGTAGTATGCGTCTTTATCGACTGTGCCTCATCTATAATTTGATAATCAAAGGTCTTATCCGCATAGAAAAGAATATCACGCTTCAAAAGATCATAAGAGGTTATGAGCACATCCGCGGCCTCAGCGTCCTTTATCTGAGCCTCGCGCTCGCCCTTAGTCCCCGCGATTACCGCAACAGAAAGCTGCGGCGCAAACTTCGCAAACTCTTCCTTCCAGTTGTAGACCAGAGACGCCGGCGTCACGACAAGCGCACTTCCGAGCCTGCCCTCTTCCTTTGCCGCCAAAAGAATCGAAATCAGCTGCAGCGTCTTTCCAAGACCCATGTCATCCGCCAAAATTCCGCCAAAGCGATAGCTCTCCACGGTGCGCAGCCACTTATATCCGAATTCCTGATAATTTCTCATAACGCCCTGCAGCGACTCCGGAATCTCATATTCCGAATCCGACACAGTCTTGAATTCCTTCACAAGCTGCTTAAAATTCCTGTCGCGCTTTGCATAGAAGACATCATTCTTTTCGAGCACCTTATCCAGGTAGAGAGCGCGATATGCCGGAACCTCCATATCGCCCTTCACAAAGTCCTTCAAATCGGCCTTTGTCAGCTCCATAAGATTTTCCAATTCTTCCATCGTGCTTTCGTCGAGCTGGACAAAATCGCCATTTTTGAGGCGGTGGTATTTTTTCGTCTTGCGGTAACTGCCCAGTATGTCGAGGAGCTCGTCTTCGCTCAGGTCAGTGGAGGAGATGCTCAGCTTGAGAAGGTCGCTCTCCATGCGTACGCCCACAGTCATCTGCGGCTTTCTGCGGATTGTAATATTGTGGAAGCGATCTGTCGCATGCACCGCGCCCAGTCCGATCAAAGCATCTACGCCGCTTTCCAAAATCCTATATTGCTGCTCTTCCTCCTCGCTACTGTACAGCATTCCGCTGCCATCACCGTAAGGGAAATAATTCAAGACAGTCTCCATTGTCTCGCGTTCCAAAGCGATATCGCGATATTCCTCATAAACCTCCGGCTTAGGATTTTGCGCCTCAGCTTCCCTATAGTTTGAAATCCTCGCGCCTGCGGGAACTGCGCCGTTTCCGCCGTAAGAAACCTTTGGCTCGCAGGTGAGCATGCCATCCTCTACGTCCAGGTAGAAGGAAAATTCAGGCTCCGGATATAGGTATTTTACTATTTCGTCAGAATCTTCTATCTCTACATCAGCAAATTCCTTTAAGATCGGGAGCAGGCGATAATAAAATTCCGATAAATTTCTACGGCCTATGACCACTTCAATCTCTTCGGAAGCATCGTAGCTGCGCATGGACTCGAGCAAATCTATATTTGTATCGTCGGCTCTGTTGAGATTCTCTCCATCAAAGAAATACTTGTAATCCGTACCGTCTACAAGTCTCGGAAGGTGGCCGGACAGCTCGATTCCTTCAAATTTGTCATTATCATAATGGCTTTTTATATTCAGCTTGACAGGCACACTTTTTACTATGCAGCCGGCTTCTCCGCTCACTTTCTTTGGCCCGGATTTGTCAGTATATGGCAAGCGCTTTCCCTGCATCAGATTGAAGAAATCATCCAGCGCTCTGCCGTAGAGAGGGATATAGCCCTTCAGCTCATTGAAACTATGCATGTACTTTTGGCTGAGCTCTTCATTTCGCTTCTCAACCATCTTTACTTCTTTTTTGATGAGCTTGTAGAAGCCTTGCGACTCCTCGTCCAGGCTATCTGTAGCAAAGGAGATCGTCTGCGTTGTGCCGAGCTTTATCTCCTCATGAGCCTCGACGCTGTTTACAAATTCTGTCAGATTTTTAAGTACAAAGAGCTTTTCGCGTCCGACACGAAATACAAGGTGAAAGACTCCGCCCGTTTCTACATCCAGACGCGGTTCTATGCGAATGTGGCCTTTTTCCTCTTTTGCGGTAGCATTCATAAGGCGAGATGTCGCACGCCTTGCGCGGCAGCCTTCCATCAGCTTTGTGCCTTTCAGGTCGGTCGCGTCTCCTATATGCTTTTGCTTTATACAATCATCTGCCAATAGCAATAGCGCCAGCGTATGAGCACAGAAATTGCTTTCTCTACTTGAATAATAACTTTGATAATAATTGCGAAATTGTGGGCAGCCCGGCATTTCGCAATTAATCCTCAAAATGGAATCCCTTGTAAAAGTGACTCTGAGATCCCAAGATACGCCCTCCCCCTCTTTGAATTTGCCTTCGGCTACGCAAAAGCGCTCCATACCTGTGTAACCATTACGTAGAAAGCCTTCTTTGAGGCCAAGCAGCCTGACCTTGTCAGTCATTATCAAATTGAGCGCCGCGTCAAACTTGTTGCCAAAGATTGGATACTCCCGGGTCGCCTTGTCTAAATCATAGAATTTGTATGGTCTTTCACCGTTTTGTGATTCTTGCTCCTGCTCATCCGCGAAAGGATAGACGCGCACGGTCGCATTTGACTTTTGCTTTGCGAGTGCAGATTTTCCTTCCTTAGCGGATTTTGCGGCTGTCTTTTTAGCTTTCTTACCTCTACGCACTTCAAGCTGGTTACTGTCCTCCAGCTGGAAGAGAGCTCCTGCCATATGCTTGCAAAACCTGCCCTCCATCGCATATGGACAGTCGCATTGCATGCTTTTTATAGAGTCGTCGTCCCTTTTGATTTTTACAATATATTTTTCATTGCCAAGAGCGTAGAAGGTCTTTGTATCCAGATAATCGTTTCCAAGCTGCGGGATGATCCTTTTTTCACGCCAATACTCCTCGCCTCTCTTCAAAATCTGACTCGAAAACAAATACTTCCACGATATATGCTCCATCTATGCAATTCCTTTCTGATTCTATATTCAAAAGACATACAACGAGCAGCAGTGCATATCGTCATCTAAAACGCATCTCTGACCATACACACTGCTGCCTTGATATCCTTAATCAGTATACAATTTTTTCATATCCCATACAAGGTGAATTTTCAGTCGATAAAAACTTTCATAAGATCCTTATCTTCTTCAAAGCCGCCGCTATCTTTTCGACATCACCTGCTGTATTTTCATACCCGAGACTAATCCGAACCGTGCCGTAAGCATACTCAAAAGGCACTGCCATAGCGGAGAGCACATGCGAAAGCTCCGTCGCCTCAGAATTGCACGCAGAGCCCGTAGACACGCATATTCCCATAAGGTCAAGTCTGTGCAAAAGGACCTCTCCATCCGCCTGCCTAAAAGAAAGGCTCACATTCCCGGGTATATGATATACATCGCCGTTTCGCCGAAAATCAAGCCTCCTGCCCTCGCCATCCTCGGATTTCAAAGCATCCAAAAGCAAGGCCTCAAGCTCAAGAAGGTGCTCATTTCTCGCCTTCATATGCCTGCAGCTTTTTTCAAGCGCAGCCGCCATACCTACAATGCCAGCCACATTCTCAGTCCCGGCGCGCATACCTCTCTCCTGCGCTCCGCCATCAATATAAGGAGATATCCGCGTGCCTTCTCTGACATACAAAAATCCCACACCTTTCGGCCCTCCGAATTTATGTGCGGACGCAGAGAGCATATCCACTCCGAGCTTTCTCACATCCACCTCCACATGTCCTATCGCCTGCACCGCATCCGTGTGAAAGAGCGCTCCTCTTTTGTGCGCAATCTCACAAAGCTCCGCAATCGGCTGTATCGTGCCCACCTCGTTGTTCGCAAACATGACAGACACAAGTCTTTCTCCCGCAGAGCTCTCCGCGAGGTAGTCCGCAAGGCTTTTCGCGGAAACTGCGCAGTTTCCGCTTACGGGGAGGTACCTCACGCCGCAGCCGAGTTTTTCAAGGCTCTCACAGGCATGCAGCACGGCATGATGCTCCACGGCGGATGTGATTATCTCGCCTTTTTTGTAAAGCATAGCCCCTTTGAGCGCCCAGTTGTCACTTTCGCTGCCGCCGGATGTAAAATATATCTCAGAGGGCTCTGCCCCTATGCAAGAGGCGATCGTCTCCCTAGCCTGCTTCAGAGCCTTCTTTGGCCCACGAGCAAAGGCGTAGGGTTGGGAGGCATTGCCATAATCCTCCAAAAGAAACGGCTTCATCGCCTCAAAAGCGTCCATATCCAATTTTGTCGTAGCCGCGTGATCCGCGTATATCATAATTTTCCCCACCTAACACTATCTAACCTCTTGACCTTTAGCAAACGCTCTTTTAGCTTGATTTAGGCTCATCTTCTTCAAGATTGTCGGTACTTTTTTCCTATGATTGGCAAGCATGTAAAAAGCATCCATCCTCGTGAGAATTCACTACGCCGACTGCTTGAAGATAAGCATATATAATCGTCGTCCCCACAAATTTCATGCCGCGCGTCTTCAAATCGCGCGATATTTCGTCAGACAGCGGCGAGCTTGTCAAGCCGTTCTCATAAATTGTTTTTCCGTCTGTCCAATGCCAAAGGTAGTCAGAGAAACTGCCGTATTCCTGTTGTATTTCGCGAAATATCCGCGCGTTTTTTACTGCCGCCTGTATTTTTAAACGATTTCTGATGATGCCCGGATCTCTTCTCAGATTCTCCAGCTTTTCTTCATCATAGGCGCAGACCTTTCCCAAATCAAAGCCGTCAAACGCCTCATAAAACGCATCTCGCTTATTCAGCACACATTCCCACGAAAGCCCCGCTTGAAAACATTCCAAAAGCAGCATCTCAAACAGCTTATGATCGTCAAAAACAGGGACACCCCACTCCTCATCGTGATAGTGAATATATCGCTCGTTTTTCGGATTTGCCCAGCAGCATCGCATTTTTCCGTCCGCCCATTCCATCGCCATTATATCTTGCCCTTTCTGAAAATTACGGATGGCATATCCTACCGCATACATCTCGTCCGTGCGGAATACCACTCCTATTTCATTCGCAGAACTCTCTGTGAAACATTTTCTGAGTTTTTTCGCGTAAACTGCGCAGTTCCTACCTATCATGCACTCTCTAGTTGCTTCCGTTTATTACTATTCAAAAGGCTTGCAGTCCTCTTCCTTGAATTCTTCGATTTTATCCTTGATGTCCTGAACTATCATTTCAAGATAGTCGAGATTTTC
>CAVHIG010000019.1:0-30872 GCA_963636105.1 Anaerovoracaceae bacterium | reverse complement strand
TTCGGTCCCGAAGGTAGGTGTAGGCCGAGCCTCCAAAGACAGGTGTAGCCCCAAAGCTTCGATATTATTATCAAAAACCCGGCAGGAGCGAAATGCTCCTGCCGGGTTTAATTATCTCTAATATTCAGTGCAGCGTATGCTCTCTGCTGGATAGTCTCCAAGTTTTCCATATCTAGCGAGGCCTTAGCTGCCTGCGGAACCATGTGCAAGTCGATTCGGTCCCGCAGGTAGGTGTAGGCCGAGCCTACAATTTCTCCACGTCGATTCCGGTCTTATGACCATTCAAGTCATAGCCCTTGAGCTCCTTCTTGCTCGCGATCTCAAGCGCCAGAGTCTCCTTCTTGATATAATCACCGTACTTGGCAATTACCGCTTCTACAGCCTCATCCGCGTCCACATAGATCTTGATATTATCCATCATCTCAAAATCATTCTGCTTACGCAGCTGCTGAACCTTTGAAATCAACTCTCTTGCGATACCCTCTTCGATGAGCTCATCCGTCAAAGTAGTATCGAGGATTGTAAAGAGATTGTTTTCCATCGCTACAGCAAAGCCGTCCTTCGCATCGATTCTGATATCCACGAAGTCCTTTTCAACCTGCAACTTCTCGCCGTTTACCTCAAGCTCTACAGGACCCTGCTCAATCTTTGCTACAAATTCCGCAGGATTCTGAGTCGCAAGAGCCGCGCCGAAGGCCTTGATATTCTTTCCGAGTACCGGACCTGCTACCTTGAAGTTTGGCTTCAGGCTAAAGTTCATATATGTCTCGAGAGACTTTTCAAATACAACCTTCTTCACATTGAGCTCTTCCATGATAAGCGGAGTCAAATCTCCGATAAGCTCCTCGTACTTGCCGTCTACCAATATGCCTGAAAGCGGCTGTCTTACCTTGAGCTTCTCCTTCTCTCTCGTACCACGGCCGAGTGTAACAAGATCTCTTACAAGATCCATTCTCTTCTCCTCGTGCTCGTCGATGAGCGACTCGTCTACCTTCGGGAAGAGAGCAAGATGTACGGATTCCTCGCCGGTAAGATTTGTATAGATCTCCTCGGAGATAAATGGAGCGATAGGTGCCATGAGCTTTGCAACGCCTGTCAATACCTCATATGTCGTAGCATATGCGCTCTTCTTGTCCTCTGTCAGTTCCTCCGCAAAGAACCTTCTTCTTGCGCGTCTGATGTACCAGTTTGAAAGATCCTCATTTACAAAATCCATGATCTTTCTTACAGTCTTCATATGATCGTAGTGATCCATCTCATAAGTGACATCCTTTACAAGGCGGTTGTACTTTGAGAGAATCCATCTGTCAAGCTCAGGTCTCGCGGCATAATCCACACTGATGCTCTTTACATCTACATTGTCCTGGTTTGAATACAGTACAAAGAAGTTGTATACGTTCTTCAATGTACCGAAGAACTTGCCTGCTACGTCCGCAAGGCCGTCCTCGTCAAACTTGGTCGGTGTCCATGCAGGAGATACGGACAGCAAATACCATCTTGTGGCATCAGCGCCATATTTATCAAGCATCTCAAACGGTGATACCGTATTTCCGACATGCTTACTCATCTTCTTGCCTTCCTTGTCAAGGATGAGGTCATTTACAAGTACATTCTTGTATGGTGAGCAGCCCATGATGAGAGTGGATACAGCCATGAGCGAGTAGAACCAGCCACGTGTCTGGTCTATACCCTCGCAGATGAAGTCAGCCGGGAAGAGCTTGTCAAAATTCTCCTTATTTTCAAACGGATAGTGCCACTGCGCAAAAGGCATAGCGCCGGAGTCAAACCAGCAGTCCATTACCTCTGGGATTCTGTGCATCTTCTTGCCGCAGTGCGGGCATGTCAGAGTCACTTCATCCACATATGGTCTGTGCAGCTCGATATCTGTAGTGATATTCTCATTTGCCTTCTCTACAAGCTCTGCGCGCGAACCTATGCACTCAAGGTGTCCGCACTCACAGCGCCAGATAGGAATAGGTGTACCCCAATAACGGTTTCTGGAAATTGCCCAGTCCTTTACTTCCTCAAGCCAGTTTCCGAAACGCTTTTCGCCTACGAAATCAGGATACCAATTTACTGTCTTATTATTTTCCACAAGCTGATCCTTGAGCTTGCTCATCTCGATATACCAGCTCGGCTTTGCGTAGTAGATAAGCGGAGTGCCGCAGCGCCAGCAATGCGGATAATTGTGATCCATCTTGAGCTTTGAATAGATCTTATTCTCCTCACCAAGATGCTTTATGATCTCCACATCGAGGCCATCTTCCATTACAAATCTGCCCTTCCACGGAGTATCAGAGAATTTACCCTGCTCATCTACAGGATTCGCAACAGGAAGTCCATATTTTCTTCCGCAATTATAGTCGTCTTCACCAAAGGCAGGAGCAGTATGTACGATACCTGTACCATCCTCCATTGTGACATATTCCATGCAAGTCACATAGAAAGCCTTCTTGTCCACCTTCAGATAAGGCATAAGCTGCTCATACTCCACATACTCGAGCGCCTTACCAGGCATCTCCTCAAGGATCTCATATGTACCCTCGCCGAGCACCTTGTCCGCAAGCACCTTTGCCACATAGAAGATATTGCCTTCCTCCTCGCCAGAGAGCATCTTTACCTTTGCATAGATCTTATCCGGATGTACAGTAAGAGCTACGTTTGCTGCCAAAGTCCAAGGAGTAGTAGTCCATGCGAGGAAATACTCGTTTTCAGTACCCTTGCGCTTAAATTTCGCCGTAAGAGTCAGAACCTTTACTTCCTTATATCCCTGTGCTACCTCATGCGACGCAAGTCCGGTGCCGCAGCGCGGGCAATAAGGCAAAATCTTATGACCCTCAAAGATGAGACCCTTATTGAAAACTTCCTTCAGGATCCACCAGCCGGTCTCGATATAATCATTATCAAGCGTGATATAAGGATTGTCCATATCAGCCATATAAGCCATTCTCTCACTCATATCGCGCCACATGTCAGTATAAGTAAATACAGACTGCTTGCACTTCTCATTGAATTCTCTGATACCGTACTTCTCGATATCCTGCTTGCCGGTCATGCCGAGCTGCTTTTCAACCTCTATCTCTACAGGAAGTCCGTGAGTATCCCAACCGGCCTTTCTATTTACCTGGTAGCCCTGCATGGTCTTGTATCTGCAGATAGAATCCTTGAGCGTTCTGGCCATCACGTGATGAATGCCCGGCTTTCCATTCGCAGTAGGAGGTCCTTCGTAGAAAATGTACGACGGGCACCCTTCTCTTGCTGTTACGCATTTTTCCAGCAAATTTTCTTCATTCCATTTTTTTACCTGTTCTTTTTGAACTTCAGCAACAGGCTTGTCATTCAAATTCTGAAACATTTCATTCCATCCTCCTTTTTTAAATATTTTTAAAGCAGACTCTTGACAGATCTTGCGATGTCCGCCGCCGTCATGCCGTATTTAACCTTGAGCTCGTCAGGCTTTCCTGACTCTCCGAAGGTATCATGCTGACCTACAAATGCCATCTTTACAGGACATTCCTGCACAACTACCTCCGCTACAGCGCTTCCGAGTCCTCCGATTACAGAGTGCTCCTCTGCCGTGACGATTTTTCCCGTCTCGCGCGCTGCTTTTATAATTATCTCTCTATCAATAGGCTTTATCGTGTGCATGTCTATGATGCGCACATCTATGCCCTCTTTTGCGAGCTCTTCCGCTGCGGAAACTGCCTCATTTACCATTATTCCGGTCGCGATGATCGTCGCGTCGTGTCCCTGCCTGATGCAATTTCCCTTTCCGAGCTTGATATCCGAATTTTCGTCATATACCATAGGTACAGCCGCTCTTCCGAGCCTTACATACGCAGGCCCATTCATAGCCACAACCTGTCTCATAAGAATCTTTGCGGAAGCTCCGTCCGACGGATTTACAACAGTCATGCCCGGAATAGTCCTCATAAGAGCTATATCCTCAAAGGTCTGATGCGTAGCTCCGTCCTCACCTACAGTAATGCCAGCGTGAGTCGCGCATACCTTTACATTTGCGTGAGTATAACCTATGGAATTTCTTATTATCTCAAATGCGCGTCCCGAAGCAAACATAGCAAAGGTCGATGCGCATACTACCTTGCCCGATACCGCAAGTCCCGCGGCTGAAGCATAGAGATTCTGCTCAGCAATACCCATATTTATGAATCTTTCAGGATAAACCTTGGCAAATTCAGCCGTCATAGTGGATTTTGAAAGGTCAGCATCCATTACTATAAGATTCGGATTCTCTGCTCCGAGCTCCACCAATACCTGCCCGTAAGCCTGTCTTGTCGCCATTTTATCTGCCATTATTGCTCACCTCCCAGCTTCTCAAGCACCGCAGTGAGCTCCGCAAGCGCCTTCTCCGTCTCCTCGGCATTTGGCGCCTTGCCGTGCCAGCCTGCCTGATCCTCCATAAAGGATACGCCCTTTCCCTTATGCGTCTTTGCAACTATGACCGTAGGTCTTCCCTTGCAAGCTCTCGCCTTGGAAAAAGCATCGAAAATCTCCGCAAAATCGTGCCCGTCTATGCTCAGCACATTCCAGCCAAAGGCCGCAAATTTGTCCGTAATAGGCGCCACATTCATGACATCCTCATTTTTTCCGTCTATCTGAAGCCCATTCCAGTCTACGATGGCTACAAGATTATCCAGCTTGTAATGCGCAGCCGACATAGCAGCCTCCCATACAAGACCCTCCTCAAGTTCACCATCTCCTAAAAGAGTGTACACGCGCGCCTCACTTTTGTCAAGTTTGTTTGCAAGAGCCATGCCAACAGATACCGTAATAACCTGTCCGAGTGAACCTGTAGACATTTCGATGCCAGGCACCTTACCGAGGCTCGGGTGTCCCTGCAGCTTGCTTCCAAGCTTTCTAAGCGTAAGCAAATCCTCCTTCGGAAAATATCCTCTCTCCGCAAGAGCCGCATACTGCACCGGGCCTGCGTGACCCTTCGAAAGTACAAATTTGTCCCTGCCCTCCATCTTCGGATTTGCAGGATCAATATTCATCTCATGGAAATAAAGCGCAGTCACGATATCCGCGGCCGAAAGCGATCCACCCGGATGCCCGGAACCCGCAGAAGATACTTCCTTGATGATATCTACCCTTATTTTGGCAGCTATCCTTTCAAATTCCTTGTAATCCATCTTTTTCTCCTTGTGTGTGTTGTGTGTGTATATTTTTAAATTTTAAAAACCAAATTATTTATTGCCAAAAATGACCCTGAGCATAAATACCGGCAGCCTCAGCATTCTCTTCCAACGTGTCGGCTCCTTCGCGAAGCGATACAGCCACTCAAGCCCGTGCTTTTGATAAAACTCCGGCGCACGCTTTGCCGTACCTGCCCACACATCGAGGCTTCCGCCCACGCCTATGCCGGCCCGCACATTCGTAAATTCATTTCTATGCTCATATATAAATTTTTCCTGCTTTGGAGCGCCCAGCGCCGCACAGAGGAAATCCGCCCCCGAGGCATTTATCTCGGCGACAAGCGCCGTTTCCTCTTCTTTCTTGAAATACCCATCGTGCGTCCCCGCTATCTTAAGCCGCGGAAACTGCCTTTGCATGGCCGCAGCCGCAAGGTCTGCGACACTTTCGCGTTCCTCGTTTTTCGGCTTGCTGCCGAGCAGATATATCGACTTTCCGTTTTCCTGCAAATATCCGAGTATCGCAGTCAGAAAATCCACGCCTGTGACTCTCTCATTCAAAGGATGTCCGAGAATTTTTGAGGCATATACTATGCCTATGCCGTCCGGTATGACAAGGCTCGCCTCTTCTATGAGTCCCGCAAGCTCCGCGTCCTGTGTGGCATTTACTATAATCTCGGAATTTGGAGTAACTATGAGCTCGCAGCCCTCTCTGTCCATGATGTCCTTGAAAATCTCCATGGCTTCCTCGCCGTTTACCATATCCACAGGCACTCCCAAAATCCGGATCTGCTTTGCTCTGTCGACCTCTTTTATATTCTCTGTATTATCTTCTGCATTTTTCACAGCTTCTGCCATATTCTATCTCCATTTACATTTATTATTCGTATTCCTATCAAAGCGTTAGCCGAGCCGGCCTCCCGCTTTTTGTAATTTTTTTGCTATTTTTTGTCCATAAGCGCTTTTATGAGCTCTTCATTTGTATCCAGACTCTCTACAAGGCCTGAAAGCTTTGTATTTACACGAGCGACGATCAGCTCCTTCTCGCGCATTGTCTTATCGAATTCCTCTAAAAAATCCTCGCTGCTGAAGTCATATATCATGCACATGGCCTTCATGCCTATGGACTTCATGAAAGAATTTATCTTCGGATCATAGGATATTCCAATCATAGGCACGCCCATAATGGCCGCATGTATGAGAGAATGCAATCTCACGCCGACAAGTACATCCATATTTCCTATGATGCTGAGCATCTCCTCGGTAAGATACTTATGACGCAGAGTGCATATTTTATCGCCGTAGCCCTTTTCAGTAAGGCGCTGCTCTATGACACCGGCTACTGCCATATCCTCATTGAAATGAAAGGGTATGAGTACGATTTGCACATCGCCTCTCTCAAGCAAATGCTCCATGGAAGTGCATAGCTCATCCACAAAGCCTGATTCCGTCTTTTTTTCCTTTATCGCAAAGCCGACCGTAGTGCTGCCCTCGCGCCGCGCAAAGCCCTCGCTTGCCAGAATTTCCCTGCCAGTAGCCGTATCAGCTCTTTTTATGCGCAGCACCGGGTCTGCGGTGACTACAACGCGCTCCGCCGGAATTCCAAGCTCTGTCAAAAATTCCTTTGAGGAGATGTCTCTCACAACGATGCCGCTTGCCTTCATCAATATTTTTCTGGTCAGGCCGCGATTGAAATTTGAGTTTATAGGCCCTATTCCCTGACTGTATATGAAGAATTTCTTTCCGAAAAGCCTTGCGAGCCACATGACCGCAAGATAGTATATGATGCTTTTTTTGCTCGTCACATCCTGAAGGAGACTGCCGCCGCCGCTTATAAGCAAGTCACAGCGCCTGATTTCGCGGATTACGGCGAGTATGTCCTTTCTGGGCGCAGAGCGCACAGCATATTTTTCACTTGTATACTCCGGACTCTTTGAAAGCACCGTGATTTCTATGTCCGAAAGCTTCTCCCGGAGATTGTCCACAACCGCCCGAAGTATCGACTCATCACCGATGTTTCCGGCGCCGTAATATCCGGAAATAAGTATTTTATACATCTAAACCCTCAATAAATTTTTTAAGATGCTTTACATACATCTTATGAATAAAGTCAAATACGATTATACCTATCGCACCGAGCACAAGTCCAAAGAGCAGCGAGAGCGCCGTCCTGTGGAAGCCCAGATAAAGCGGAGTCCTGATGTGCTCAAAAGTATTTATAACTGATGTCACGCCGAGTACGCCCGCAATGCCAAAGAGTATGCTCCAAAGCTTGAATCTTCTCACCGCGCAATATATCATAAGCATGATGGAAGGGAAGGCTATGAGGAATTCCTTTGTACGCGGTCTCGCTATGAAGAGATCCTCAAGCTCGTTTCTGAATATCATCTCCGCGCTCGATACAGTGAAGCCCGAGTCATGACCTGTCCTTGCGATGTAATAGTAGCCTACAGCAAGGAGGCATACGCCTGCCGCTATCATCCATACCTTTATGTCGGCATTCAAAAGAGCCTTTATGTCATGGAATTCCAAATTTCCCGCTTTTTTCTTGTGCTCGCTGTAGCCGAAATACGCAAGATACGCAACCACAAAATATGCTATCGGCAAAAGCTGTCCAATCTTTACTCCGCGGAATATATCTATCTCAAGCATATAATTTGTAGCCGAAAGCGGCGCAGCTGTCATGAGTCCGCCCGCAAAGGCGATGAGCACAGACACGATAAGCGCAATGCCTGCTATCACTATAATAGTAAGAAGCGGCGCGTTTTGCTCTATCTCATCTTGCGAGCGCTTTGCGTAGCTCACATAGCAGGTCACGGCAAGGCAGCCGAATATCATGCATGATGACAGGCTGAGCACAAGCTCAAAGGTATTCGGAATCACAAAGGCCGCTCCCAGTACGCCGAGTGCCCCAAGCACCGCAAGCACAAAGGAGGCCTTTCTCCCGAGCGGCAGAAAGCTTCTGAGAAGTATAATCGCCGCTATCACGCAGCCCAGCGCAAGTATTATCTTTGCAAGCATAGGCACCTGCACATTCTCCATGATGCTTGCGCCCGCATTATCAAAGCTTATATGATGCCTCTCAAGCCTCTCCGCGAGATTTGTGAAAAGCTGCTCATACTCGTCAAAATCCGTTATATACGTATGCAGATCATTATGCTCGAGTATAGGCTTGAAATATATCACTCTTACATTTCTTTCGCTGATGGCGCGGAACAGCGTATTTTCAATCTCCTCCGCTCCCTCGTAGCCATAATATTGATATCTGTATTGTATATAATTCCATACGGAGAATATTCTCACCGCATCGAAATCCGTATCTATAGCCACTTCGTCCACACCGTCTTGCATGATATTTTGCAGCTGTGTGGTATTTTCTATGAGACCTATTGTGATATCATTATCCTGAATATAGTTTTTCGCGAAATCTATGCCGTCATCGTAGCCTATGACGGACTGTCCGCCCACTATCAGATATTTTGGTACAATTCCGTACTTTTCATAACCCGCGACCACTGCCTCAGCATATTTTGTATCATTCCATCCACCATAGCTCATGGTGCGCGGAATCACCTCGCAGCCCGCAGCCTGCGCAGTTTCCACTTCTTCAGGAAGAAGGCCCAGACTTATATTCATAATCTTTGAGCCGATTACATCAGAGGCTTCCACATATCCCGCATTCTTGGAATCCATATATTTGTATTTCTGGGAATAGAGCGTCACATCAGGCGTGCCATCAAAGTAGATATAGGCCTCCTCGCCGGCATCGTATGTGAAATATTTCTCCGACTGAAAGCGGTTTTGCACGCTATCCAGCATGAAATCTATGATTTCCCGTCCCTCCATGGAGACTATTACGTCGAAGGAATCGTAGCCGTGCTCGTCAAGCATTTGTACAAATTCCGCCGGGTATTCGTCCTCCCAGTTTGAGTTTTTCTTGATATTGTCCATGACCTCGCCGGTGACATGGTAGTCCGTGTCCTCCATAAGAGTCTGTATGCTCGCCTCCATGATGCCGACCTTGTTTATTCCAAGCTCCTTGAAGGATGCGAGCCACCAGGAAATGTCGTGGTCGCTCTGCTCGGCCATCGCGGCCAGCTCGTTGTAGTCGAGCACCACATCATAGGTCTTGTTTTGCGTCTCGACATTTATTCTGGACCAGATTATGCCAAAACAGACGATGAGCACCGCCGCCAGCGCTATGAGCAATACTTTATTTTTTACAATAAATGAGTGCATTGATATCTATCCCCTTATTTCCCTTTATTCTACAGTATAGTCTCCTCTTACCATTACCCAGATGACGGTCTTTGCGTATATTCCCCTGCCGTCGTCCCTCGGTGTGAGGAGAAGGTGGTTGAGTTCAACTTCCGTGCCCGACCTTAGGTCTGTGCCTGCGGTAACGTCGGAGACTCCGTTTGCGCCATTGTCTATGGCAGTAGCCTCGCCGCTTCGAAGGATTATCTCCGTCCCGGCCTTTCCGATGAGCGATTGTCCCTCGTCTATGGAGACTGCCTGATATGTTGTCCTCGCATCCACATAGCTTTGACTCACCAGAGGATCGCTCTCGCTGCCCGCGCCTGTTGTCGCAAAGACTATGGCAGTGAGCGCGGCTACGATCACCAAAACAAGCGTCGGTATCAAAATTTTTCTTTTCATCTATATAATCCTCCCGAAAGTTATCTAAATTCCCAATATAAGTGTCGCCAGCATAAAGTATGTAAGCACCGATATCATGTCCGTTATGGACGAAATCATCGGATTTGCCATGAGTGCCGGGTCTATGCCTATTTTCTTTGCGCCCATAGGTACAAGGCTTCCGATAAGCTTTGCAAATGTAACGATAATAAGCATCGCCACGCTTACTGTCAAGGCTATCATGACGCTTTGGCGGTCTATTATCATGATCTTTGCAAAATTTATAAGGCTGAGCACTATACCTATGGAGATGCTTATGCGCAGCTCCTTCCACATGACAAGCAGTGCGTCAGACGGCTCGAGTTCGCCCACCGCCATGCCTCGGATAATAAGCGTCGCGGCCTGCGCCCCGGTGTTTCCGCCGGTGCCCATAAGAAGCGGAAGATAAGCTACGAGTACTATCACCTGTGAAAGGACTTCTTCAAATTGCGTGATAATCGCGCCTGTGACCATGGATGCGGCCATGAGTACGATGAGCCATGGAAGCCTGCTCTTTACATGGTGGAGAATGCTCATGTCCAGGTATTCCTTGTCGGAATCGTCCATGATGCCTACCATTCTTTCGAAGTCCTCTGTGGCCTCCTCTTCGATTACGTCTATGATGTCGTCGACCGTGATTATGCCGACGAGGCGTTCTTCCTTATCGACTACCGGAATTGCCAGGAAGTCGTATTTTTTGAAGACCTCGGAGACCTCCTCCTGGTCGTCGTATACATTTACCGACACGTAATCGGTATGCATCAGCTCTTCTATTTTTGTATTGTCATCCGCGACTACAAGCGTCCTGAGCGAGACTATGCCTATGAGCTTTCTGCCCTTGTCCTTTACATAGCAGGTATATACGGTCTCGGAGTCCATGCCCTCTTTTTTGATATGCGCCATAGCCTGAGCCACGGTCATGTCCCTTTGAAGGCTTATGTAATCCGGTGTCATCAGCGTACCGGCGCAGTTTTCAGGATAATTCAGGAAGGTATTTATGAGCCTTCTCTCATCCTTTGGCGCCTTCTCAAGGATTTTGTCCACGATATTTGCAGGCAGCTCCTCGAGCACGTCTATCATGTCGTCGAAGTCCATCTCATCGAGAATGTAAGAGATTTCCTTATCTGTAATCGCATTTACAATCTCCACCTGGTCATCTATCGGCAGATAGGCAAATACCTCCACGGATACGTCCTTTGGAAGCATCCTGAATAGGATGACAACCTTGTCTATACCCAGATCCTCCAAGAGCTCCTCAAGTATCTCCGCGATGTCTACTTCGTTGTTTGTCAGTAAAAGATTGCGGGCTGCCACAAATTTTTTTGCCTCAAGTAGCTCCGTAAGCTCGGTCACCTTTTCTTCCAAGGTCTTTTCTTCTTCAATCATGGGGTTTACCTCACTTTCCGAGGCATCCCGGTTTTTTTAAGCACAAAAAGACAAGGATGCCTTACAATTTTCAGTTTTGTCTAAATAGATTTTAGTCATCTTACGAATGTCGCCACATCGGCTACTCGGTAAGGGATCCACTGTCTTCATCTCCTTTTTTATATTTGTCTTTTGCACATAAAAACCTCCGTGGACTTGTGAAAGACCACAGATAAAAAGATTATACAACAAAACAGCGGATAAGTCGATACTATCCGCTGCAAAAAAATCAGTAAATTTCTTGTTTGCCCTTATCTGGAGCCTCGCAGCTCCTCATACTCACTTATCAGCATCGGGCGATAGTAATAAAAGCCCTGCCTTATCACGCAGCCCGCCTTGTCAGAAATGGCCTCCTGCTCAGCACTTTCAATGCCTTCGCACAAAACATTGAGACCCAGCCTCCTTGCGGTAGCGCACATTCCGATAAAAATAATGATGCCGCTCTCCGTATCCGTATGATCAAGCAGCGACTTATCCAGCTTCAAAACATCCACAGGAATAGAATACAAATCATCAATAGACGCACTGCCGCTGCCAAAATCATCCAGAAAAATCAGAAAGCCCATTTCCTTCAAAGCCTTCACATTCTCAATAAGCATAGCGCGATCTATTTCGCCCTCATCCTCCGTGATTTCTATACCTATGCAGCCGGGAACTACGCTGTGCACCTTCATTATCTCGCGCACCCTCTCCTGAAAATCAGGCGAAGCGAGCGTATACCTCGTAAAATTACACGATATAAGCCCTAGATTATCGGCACCACTGCTCTCCTGCCAGCTGAGGCACTTATCGAATACCGCAAAGTCAAACTTCGAAAAAAGCTCCTCCTTGCGAATCGCACGCAAATACTTATAAATCGGAATATCGCGCCCTTCCATCGGCCGAAAACGCGAAAGCAGCTCCCCGCCGATTACAGCTCCGTCCCTGCCGATAAACGGCTGAATCACCGTATAAAAAGCATTTTGGTCGATAAGCGCATCCACATCCTTCTCAATAAGCTCCATCTCGCTTATCTGCCTTTGTATATCATAGCTGCTCTCGCAAAATCTCTCATGAATCTCAAGCGCATACTTTGCCGCACGCCGCGCATTATCCACAGCCGCATCGAAGCTCACGCCCTCCGACACCTGCTCATATGCACCGATGTGGATATCCAAAAGCGAAGCCTGTCCCTGAATATCCCGCCCCTTTTTCGCATCCGAAAATACCATAAAGTCCTCGCAAAAGCTCTTGAGCATCGCCCCATCCGCATGCGTCAAAAGGACAAAATTATTTCCATCTATCATTGCGCCGGCCTCAAAAATGCCGTCTTTCACAGCGTCCGCCACGCACTTCCTCGCAAGCTCACATACCGCAAGCACATTGGAATGCTCCACCATGCTCTTGAGCTTGGACTTGTATATACTGATATATACCACCGTCCACAGTTTGCCCTTGCCAGTCTTATGTTTTGCCGCGGAAACGGCGGAGGCATAGATTTTGCGGAGCTTATCGAGCCCGGTCAGTCCGTGATTCTTCCCGTCGGAAGATGATTCAAACGCATTTTTATAAAATTTCATCGCAACAGCGATAAGTATGCCGGTGCCCACAAATGTAAGCGCCGCGGCGATCAGAGCCTTCGTCATTTTTTACTTGCCCTCCCAGGCCTTTTAATCTTATTTGAAGCGGTTTTTTCAAAAGCTTTGTCCCTAAAATCAATTTTCTTTATGCGATGATAGGTCGGTACAGATTTATTGTATTTTTTTACATATTTTTCTATTTCTATACGCTTTTGCTCATCCAAATCCTCGCAATATATGCCAAGATGTATCTCATCATCCTCTGCATAGGCCACAGCCTCATCTATCAGACCGCAGCGGCAGATCTTCTCCTCTATCGCCTCCGGACTCACATTTTCACCGTTTGAAAGGATGATAATATTTTTAAGCCTGCCCGTTATAAAAAGGAAGCCGTCCTCATCTATCCTGCCGAGATCTCCCGTCTTATACCACTCCCCGTCAAAGGCCGCGCGTGTAGCCTCCTCATCTCCGAGATAGCCAAGCATCACATTTTGACCGCGCACGAGGATCTCGCCTTCCTTGGACAGTTTGACTTCAGTCCAGATACCAATTCTTCCGACAGAGCCTTCTTTAAAATCTTCCTTATAGGCTGTCGTAATTCCCCCGCCCGTCTCCGTAGCACCGTAGAGAGAGTCCGAAAAAATTCCAAGCGCTTCCAGTCGCTTTCTGAGTTCCAAGTCCTGAGCCGCTCCGGCGCTGTGGATATTCTCAAAGCATGAAAGATCACAAAGTCCCTTCTCATTGTAACGCAAAAGCGTCTTTATAAAAACCGGTACGCATACGGCATCCTTTGGCCTAAACCACTCTATATCAGCTAAAGCGTGTCTAAAATCAGAAAGGCATACATGACTTCCGAGGCACAGATCATTTGTAATGAATTTTATACCTGCCACATGATATAGAGGCAATGTACTTATGCTGCGCCGTGTCGTGACATCATCTGTAGGTAGCATCGCAGACTGAGGCAACACCACCAGCTTGCTTCTGCTCGTACTCCCGGAGGTCAGCAAAATAGCTACCGGATCCGCCGCGGAAACTGCCGGCTTTGCGGAAAGCGGCGCCGTTTCCGCAATGAGGCGAGGGATATCGGTATCGCTTGAAAGCCTTATCAGGCCTTCTTTCCCTGAAAATTCAAAGTCTTCATCCTCAGAATCGAGAATCAAAACATCCGGATTTACCTTTTCGATAGCATAGTAAAGGTCTTCCTCAGGAAGATCAAAATTCAATAACACTGCCACCGCGCCCATTGCCATCGCCGCAAAGCTTGATACAAGCTGATTGTATTTATTCCTCATATCTATTGCGATGTATTTGCCCTTTAGGTCTTTTGCCTCAAAATATGCTGCCAGCGCGCTGATATTCCTAAATAGCTCATTGTATGTCACGCTCCGCGGACATTCGCCTTCAAGATATGATATCGCAGGATTGTCACCGTAATTTTGAGCTATACGTTCTATCATCTCGTATGTATTAAGATTTTTGTAGTGCTCATATATCTTTTGCATTTTAAAAATCGCTCCTACAGCTTTGATTCAATATAGTCCGCCAAATCATCCGCAGTCGCTATCATGCGCAGCTGCTTAGCCGGAATTTTTACTGAAAACTTTTTCTCACAGGCCGTGAGTATGGACATAATGTCTATGGAAGATAGTCCGAGATCATCGCTCAAATCCATATCGCTGCTGTACTCATCTGTTTCGCTGACTCTCTTTATCAGCTCTTCCAAGATTGAATCTATATTTTCCCTATTCATTTTAATATCCTCCTTGTCTGCCTTGATTTTTATCTACTCATTTTTCTTTAAAGCACTATAAAGAGCCTTGAAGTTTCCATTTTTTATAAGTCTTATATGCCTTATATCACGCAGCTTTGGCCTCGAAAGCCTTGCTGAATGTACTATCTCAAGAAATTCCTCATCAGCATTGCGTCCTATTAGATCTTCAAATTCCGTAGCCGAACCCGCGAGCCTTGCAGCGCTATGGCAATATTCCAAAAACATATACAGCATCCATACAGCTATGTTGTTTTTCGGAACAGCAGGCACATTTGAAAGCAAAAAGCTATATGCACTTTTATAATTTTGTATTTCTCCTTCTTTGAAGCTGCTCATGATAGATCCGTCTGAAATGCGATATTTGTATCCGCAAAAGTCCATAAAATATACAGAATTTGCCGCGCATACCAGTAAAGCGGTAACGATCATATCCTCGCCCTTGACTATCTCCCGCGGAATCTCCGGAAAATGCGCTTTCAGGAAGTCACGACGGAAAAACTTGCTCCAAAGACTATATATCATGCTGCCTCTGTTGAATGAGCGCCTTTGCTTATCATATACTAATCTCTCGCGAATTTTTGAAAGTGCGCTGCCCTCATAGAGTCCTCTATCTACGTTTTCGCCTTTGCCGATAAGAATACCTTCCTCCCATATTTCAAAATTGAAGGCAAGTATGTCCGGCGCATGCTCCCTGCAAACGGAGTGCATCCTTTCAAAAAGGTCAGGATAAATCACATCGTCCGCGTCCATCATAAAAATGTAATCTCCGCTGCTTTCCTCAAAAGCATGGCTACGCGCACTCATGCTGCCGCCATTTTCAAGGTGCAGCACCCTTATGCGACTGTCGCGTGCCGCATATTCATCGCAGATAGCGCCGCTTTTGTCTGTCGAACCGTCATCCGCAAGTATAAGCTCAAAATCCGAAAAACTCTGACAAAGTACACTTTCTATGCACTCGCGCAGGTATTTTTCGGCGTTGTATACCGGTATATTTACACTTAAAAACATCTAATTACTTCCCTTTTTTTAGGTTATACAGCGTTTTGGATTTTTTAGATTTTCACAAGTCTCATAAGCCTTGTCATATCTTCTCTATTCCTTTTGCAGCCTTCCCAGCAATATTTTGCCATATATGTAATTTATGCACAGGCATACAAGTACTGCAAACGCTATGCGCACAGCCTCCGCTACGAGAAATACACAAATCGGCGATATTCCTGCAGGGAAAAGCATTGCAATACTTTCATTCCAAGGAAAGACCCAATATTCAAATGAATGTACGCAATAGAACCATATTGAATATCTACCCACGTATCCGAGTGGCGCAAGCGCATCACTAATCGATATGCTGCTTGAAAGATATGCTTTCAAAATCACAACTGCAGCCATGGCAGCCTCTATATAGTCAAGCCATAAAAAGCGGTACTCGTTTTTCATCATACTTGTATAGGAGTACATATGTACAAAGATCCACAAGGCAAGCGCAACAATCAGGAAAATTGCATTTGATTTTTTGTACAGCAGCTTATGCTTCTTCAAAAGCCGCCCGACTTCCATAAATCCCAAAGTCGCACAGGATTGTACAAGCACCCATGGGCACAACTTCACCACGCTGCCGGGTACTGCAATGGCAAGTGCTGTCAAAATCCATATAAGAGCCATGCTAAGCTTCTCATTTTTTATTTGCCAAATAAAATTATATATAATGCTCCCAAAGAAGAGTGCCAGTAAAAACCACAACGCTCGCACACAATCAATCCATACCTTATTAAAAAGATGAATTGCACTTATGGTTCCAAATACGCCTCCAAGCAAAGGTGCAGATGCTACGCCCAGCGAAAAGTCGCCTTTTATAATTTCTATAAGCGAAAACGAAATAGCCACAAGTATAACGACAGCAGCATAAGGTAAAAGATATTGCTTTGCCTGCTTTTTTACAAACTTTCTCATATCTTTTGCCGGACGAAAACCATATCCGATGAAGATAAAAAATAAAGCCATAATTGTCACATCCGCATCGAGAAAACGTTGACTATATTCTAACAGCCCGCTCCCCGGGAAAACAACATTTGTAAAATCAAGATTATGCAATGTGATTACAAGAAGTATACAAATTCCCTTGAGCACATCAAACATACCTATGAAGTCTTTTTTTATCTGCATTTACTCTTCTCCTTTTAAAAGCATAAAAAGCGCCTTGAACTTTTTGTCTTTCACTAGTCTCATATGCCTTATATCACGCCTTCTCGGCAAAAATAGCCTTGCCGCGCTTATTACCGCAAAAAATCCCGCATCCATATTTCTTTCTATTATCTGCTCAAATTCCTCGGCAGATTCTGCTACGTTTGCCGCGCTTTTGCAATATTCCAAAAACATATACATGGCCCACGCTGCTATGCTCCTGTCACTGACAGCAGGTGCGTTTGCTTTGAGGAAATCACATACACACATATAATTTTCTATCTCGCCTTCCTTAAAGGAATGCATCATCGAGCCCTCAGCCGTGCGATATCTGTATCCACAAAAATCCATAAAGTATATGGATTTTGCATGGCAAGCCAAGACTGCGCTGACTGCCAGGTCCTCGCCCTTTGTGATTCCCCGCGGCAGCGTCGGGAAATATTCCGAAAGAAAGCTACGCCTGTAAGCCTTGCAGCAAAGACTATATATCAGGCAGCCGTAGTTAAAAGAGCGCTTGTGCTTGTCATACACAAGACTGCTCAGCACATTTGCAAGCTTTTTTCCCTCATACAATCCTTCCGGAAGGCCATTCTTATTGAGAACAGTTATGCTGCCTCCGAAGGTTTCGTAATCAAACGCAATCATATCAGGTCCTTGCGATTTAGCTACGGAATACAATTTTTCAAAAAGCTCCGGATAAATGACATCATCCGCGTCCATCATAAAAATGTAATCACCGCTACTTTCTGCAAGACCATGCCTGCGCGCGCTTGCGCAGCCACCGTTTTCAAGATGCAGCACCTTTATTCGACTGTCACGCGCGGCATATTCATCACAGATAGTACCGCTTGAATCCGTCGAGCCATCATCTATCAATATAATTTCAAAGTCTGAAAAGCTTTGACTAAGCACACTGTCTATGCACTCATGCAAATATTTTTCGGCATTATATACAGGTATATTTACGCTTAAAAACATATTACTTCCTTCTCCTTGTAATCTTTGCCAGCATAGAAAAAGCTACATTCTTTAAGTAGGCAAATTCCTTTGTCCTGCAATATATGGCGGCAAAGGCGAGATTCGGCGTAATTGCGCATATCGCCATTTTCAATACAAAGCCTATAAATCCGTCTCCCGTAAAAGAGCATAAAAAGGCCGTAATCTGCCATACAGCTATAGTTATGAGCGTATATACGCTGTATCTTATAAAAAAGCTCCATACCTTCTTCTCGAAGCCAAAATGATAAATCACCAGCGGCTCTATCCAAAACGGTACAAGAAGTGTACTTACGATGGTTCCGATAATTATCCCCGCTATGCCGATTTTCTGCCCGAGCACTATTGAAATTACAAGATTCAAGATAATCTCCGCAATCGGCTTATACTTATCCTGCCTAAAGAGCCCCATAGCCTCCTTTGCCGAGCCCACCGGCAATCTCATGCAATAGAGGTAAAAGTTCACAACAATGAGCAGCACCACGCCTCTGTCAAAGGTAAATTTCTCTCCTATCCAAATCGTAATAAATGGATTATAAAGCTCCGCAAGGCAGATGCTCGCAAAACCAAACATCCAGGCTGAAAAGAAAAATATCTTCTCAAAAGCCTCAAGCCGTCTCTCGCTGCCCTCGCAGGCGCTCAGATTTCCCATTCCGGAGGTGATGCCATTAAACATGACCTCTATCACCATAAGAAGAGCCTTGCGTATGAGCATATAATTCGAATACAGCCCGACAGACACTACGCTCACAAGCTTTGCCATCAGGATACTATCCGTACTGAAGACTATCACGCTGCCGAATTTATGAAATACCATCGCACCAACATTTGTCTTGATAGTAGCCTTATCCGCTTTTTCAAGCGGCCGGACATTCTTATCCTTGAGATAAGGATAGCGCTTGTCCGTAGTGCGCGATATGCATATATTTTGTGTAAGTGTCGTGGCTATGGTCACTATCATATAAATTATATAATCATGAGTAAGTACAAGCAGCACGATCTGCACCACTACGCTGCAAAGCTTCACAACAGCAGTTATCAGAAGCTCCACATACTTCTTTTGATCCGCAAAGAGCAGCGAGGCCTTGTATACAAAGAAATATGACGTCCCGGCATTTATTACGCTGAGTGCATAGATAAATCGCAGATGTGGCACATCCGGAACCTCTTTCAAAAATAGCTCAATCCTCGGCGCAAGCGCAAGTCCCGCAATAAGCACAAAGCTTCCCACGGCAATATATACATTTCTGTAAAGCCTCATAAGGGACTTGATTTTCTCAGTATCCGACTCTGCCACAGGCTTATACAGGCTGAATATTATCGACGTGCCAAAGCCAAGCTCCGCAAGTGAAAGCATCGATAGAATATCCGCAAAAAGTCCGTTTAAGCCGAGATAGACTTCATCCAGGCAGGCTACAAATACACTTCGGAGGACAAAGCTCTCGAGAGCTGTCAATGCCTGGCAAAGTATAGCTATCTTCATATTTTTTGCTACTTTATCTATTCTCGACATTCTAACTTTCCTTTAAAACTATCTTCCCTTTAAAGAATTACAAATTTTCAAGACCCTGTAAGCGGCCCGAATCCTTCCTCTCTTCAAAAGCGCGTATATTATGCGCGATTTTGGACTGATTTTACCAAAACGCGCAGCTTTGACATGCGAAAAAAGCGGCTCAGAGAGTATCGCCTCTTCTACCTTTGCAAGCTGCTCCCCCGCTCCCGCAAGCGCCGCGCTCTGCAAAAGCACAAAGCAGGAAAAAGCTGTATACCTGTCTACCTGCGCCGCAAAGCCGCTCCCCGCGATTTGCGCATTTTCGAGAAGCCTCACACCGGCCGCAAGCTGCGTAAACTGCGCAGGCCTGAATGCGCGCGAGTCAGAGCCGGGGCGCCGTCTGCACAGGTATGCCGTATAATCAGAAACATACAGCCTTTCACAGCTCGGATAGACTCCCATAAGACAGCTCACATCCTCGCCATAGGATATAGCCTCACTCACCGCAAGCTGCGGCTCTGTCAATATACTGCGGCGTATTACCTTTGCGCATAGGAAGTAAAACATATGCTCCATGTTTTCATCCAAGAGCATCTTAGGATATATTTTGCTTTCTATATCGCTTTTTTCATAGAGTCCGCAGGCTGCGTTTTCAAATACTTTTTCCGCTGATTTTTCATCGAAAAATTCTATTGAAAAGCTGATCAGATCAGCATTGTATTCTTTTATTATTTCATTTGCTCTTTCAAGCATTTCAGGCGCTATCTTGTCATCGCTATCGAGATTTACCACATATTCGCCGGCGGCAAGCTTTATGCCTGCCTTTCTTGCGCTGACAAGTCCGCCGTTTTCCTTATGAATGAGCCTTATGCGGCTGTCCTTTTTTGCGTACTCATCGCAGATTTTGCCGCAATTATCCGGCGAGCCGTCATCTACAAGGATGAGCTCAAAATCAGAAAAGCTCTGTGACAGCACGCTCTCTATGCACTCTGCAAGGTAGTTTTCAACATTGTAAATGGGCACGATTACTGAAAATCGCATGTCATCTTCTCCCTTAAATCTTCTCGCGTAATTTTACTAAAAGCTTGAGCGCAAAGGCAAGGCGCAGCTTCATGCAGAGGGCAAATACAGCCTGCTTTTTTGGAAGCTTCAGCCACCAAAGGCCTTGAAGTGCCTCACATAGCGCCTTATCGTTTAAAATTGCTTTTATGTTTTCCGCCTGCTTTTTCTTTATTTCAGCGCTGTCACAGCTGCGCATTATCTCCTGCGAAAGTGCAAATCTCGCATATGCCTGCATTTGCCTATTGCAATATGGCATAAAGGTAGCCGGCTCTATTTTAGCCGAAAGCCGCCTCTTTACCTCTGCAATTTGCCTCTTTGCCTTTTCAAAACGCCCTTCGCTGTAGCTTTTTGATATGGAGCTTTCGTTTCTTCGATATATGTACAGCGCTCCGGGCACACCTACGGCACAGCTTGCGCAGAATATAAAGTCTACGAGAAAGAGCATGTCCTCTGAAGCAAATTCTCTTTCTGAGCAAAAGCGTATCTTGTTTTCCTCTATAATGCTTCTTTTATAAATATTTTTCCAGATTGAGTAGCCATAGCGTGAGTCTTCTTCCTCCTGAGGAAGCGCTCCTACGGTACCTAAGGCGAGGCGCTGCATATCGCCGTTTCCGCGAAAAACTTCTTTTTCCTTAAAATCGAATTTTACGACATCTTTGCCGGCAAAGACTATACCTCCCATATGCCTTGCTCCGGTCATAGCCATGTCCGCGTCTTCCTCTCTTGCAGCCGTAAGAAGAGTCTCAAACATCTCTGGCTCTGTCAAATCGTCGGAATCCACAAAGCCTATATATTCTCCGGTGGCCTTTTCAAGTCCGAGATTTCGGGCAAGACCGGCGCCTCCGTTTTCCTTGTGAAAAATTTTTATACGCTCATCCTCATTTGAAAGCCTGTCTAAAATTTCATGAGATGCATCCGTAGAGCCGTCATCTATAAGGATTATTTCAATGTCCTTCAAAGTTTGATTTCTTATTGAATCTACGCACTCCTCAAGATATTTTTCCGCATTATATACCGGAATAATCACGCTAAGCTGTGGCATTTTCTTTTCTCCTTAAAAGCTCTTTGTAGATGGCCTCTACTCTGTCCGTATAAGCTTCCAGAGTCATCATGGAATCGCGCTTTTTCAAGCAATTTTCGCTCATTTCCCTTATCTTATCGTCATCAGACAAAAGCTCCCTGATTGCCTCCGCAAGCGCCGTACCCGAAAGCTCATGCATTCTGATGCCGTCTACGCCATCTTCTACAAGCTCCGCCATACCGCCGATATTCGCTGTTATGACCGGAGTCCCATATGATTGCGATTCAAGTATGCTCAGCGGGCAATTTTCATACCACACCGACGGCACAAGCATCGCGCAGGCTCCGGCTATTGTGTTTTTTAATTTGTCGCCCGTCAGAAAGCCCGTAAGCTCTATATTTTTTATGTCCTCCAAAAGCTCCTGCTGCGGCCCGCTGCCTGCAATTACAAAGCGTACATCAGGCAAAAGCTTTGCGGCCTCTGCAATCAAAGATATGCCCTTTTCAGGGAAAAATCTCCCCGCAAAGACTATATATTTATTCCTGAGCTTTTCTTCTATATCAAAGCCTTCAAATGGCGCAATCTCCGTAAAATTGCGCAAGGCCTCGGTCTTCTCTCCAAAGACCTCTTTTTTCTTTAAGAGCACACTCTGTAAGAATTCGCTTGGGCATATAAAGTGATCCACTCTTTGATAGGTCTTCTTTTTCGTGTAGACGAAAGCCTCAAAGCTGCCTATCAGGCTCTTGATAAACGAGCCGTGTATGCACTTGTATTTTGCGCAATTTAAGCGATTTCCCTTTATGCATTTTTCGCAGATAATGCCCTCTGCCGGCCTGTAAAGCAGGTGGTTTGGGCAGACGCTCTGGTAGTCATGCATCGTCCAGACTGTAGGCACAGCAAGATCTGCCGCGGCATCTATAACGGACGGCGTAAGCTGAAAATTTATGTTGTTGTAATGCACTATATCCGGCTCAAAGCTTTTTATAAGCTCCGTAAGCTTGCGCCTTGCTTCAAATGAATATACTATTTTGAATGGATATATAAATCTCTTCAATGTGCCAGAGTGAAAGTCCATATTGTATGTGGACAGTCCGAGACTGTTTCCTACGGTATTTTTTTCGTCATACATGCCAAAATATTCTACCTTATGCCCACGGCTCTCAAGCGCTTCGCCGAGCTTCAGCATATAAGTCTCCGCACCGCCACGCGGGTAGAGGAATTTGTTTATCATTAGTATTTTCATATGGAACTCCTGTTCATTAGCGGCTTGCGGTTTGCAGCTAATAGCTAACTGCTACTCCCAAATATCCGCTTATTCTCCTTCTCCACCCTCTTATCAAAGCCGTGCCCCATGATTATCATATCTGCCACAGTATTGAAAAGATGGTAGTTCAGAGTATTATCCGTAGCTGACACTATTATTATGTACAGTACTATCGCCGAGGCTACTATCGCGCCCTCCGTGAAGCCCTCACGTCCAAAATATTTTGTGCGCACGACTGTAAATGCCAAAAGCCAAAATATAAAACCCCAAAAGCCTATATCTATAAAATAATTCAGAAATTCATTGTGAATTGCTGATACATTGATATCGAGTCCGGAATTCAGCTTAAAAGTAAGAAAGCCCATTCCATTACCGATAAAAGTAGGTGAAAATTCATAAAATTTATCTACCGCACGGTAGATGTTGTCTCGTCCGCTTGTATTTATACCGATATCTTCTAGTTTTTGAAAGATTCCCCATTTTACCACGCCTACGTAAGCCAGTAAAAGAAGTATCATCAATAGCATAGTGACTGTTATTATACGCATGACAAGCTTCTCTTTGCCACGCGCTTTCAAAAGCTTCATTATGTATGCAAATACAAGCGCTCCCAGCATTCCTATCATAGCTATTCGCTTAAATGCACATACAAAGCAAAAAGTCGCAAGACAGAAAAGCAAAAGCGCAAAAATGCTTTTTCGCGGGTATAGAAGCATATATATAAGATATGCTCCCAGACAAAAAGCAAGCTCATGTATCTCAGCCTTCATAATCACAGAGCCTGTCTCATCCGCGAAAGTCATTATCAAAGTCGCAAGCTCAGAAAAAAATGCAGCTACACCATTTTGCGCAATTATCGTGCATATCATAAGAAGATTTGCTACAAGTATGGCTGCCAGATTGTACCATAATCCCTTTTCACCGAAGACATAAAGCAGCACCGCGGCCGTAAGCGCAGCGTGGAAGAAATTCATATATATAAAATTATATGAAAGGCCACGCGTGATTACGTGCAATTCGCTTTGCTCCACAAACCAAACCATTAGCGAACTCGTAAAAATCACAAGCAAAGGAAGCCCCAGGACAAGCGATGACTTGAGTGCAACCGATGCCCTTGCTATATCTGGTTTTATAAGAAAATATACAAAACCTGAAAATATGATTATAATCGCAAAAAGATGGCGATATGTGATACTGAGCCCAAAATAAAGGTCGTCGTTCAGAAAATAGTACATCAGCACAGAAAGTGCTACAAAATATACTCCGACTATTTTCTGAGCAGCCCTGTTCTCAATATCCACAAAATCACCGCCTTCCCTTTGCGTTTTACTTATCTGTCAAAACCTCTATGCCTCCTGAGCTGCCTTTGCCTGCGCTGCGTATTTTTCCTTTTGAGACATCGCCTTTGTAAGGAGTGCTCTTATATTTCTCACGCTATTCTTGCTCGTCTCCGCAAGACCTATCTCATATGCTATGTCTACATCCGTATACTCTGTCCGCTGCTCCAAAAGCAGTCTCAGTCGTTTCATGGCATATTGAACAGTGATATAGTCAGTTTTTTCGGCAAATACTATAAACTGCGAATTTCCATTGTACACCTTAAACGCAGCGAGTTTTCCAAAGACTTCCTTCAACAGATCGGATACAAATTTTATCACGGCATCGCCACCGTCTCGTCCGTAGCTTCGATTTATCTCCCCCTGATTTGTGATCACAAATACGGCGCATACCACACCATCGTCCAAAATCTTCTTGCCGCGATTTCTGAGGTAATTGTCAAATGCCATTCTGTTGCTAAAGCCTGTAAGATGATCGGTGTAGAACATGAAATCGACGATATCTCCCATTCTGCCCAAAAGTATCGCTCCGCAGCAGCATACTATCAGCAGAAATACCGCGGCGATAGCCGTATATAATTTAACATTTACGCCTTCACTTACCGAAACCGTAGAAAGTGTAGTGATATTTTCCGCGCCCAGGTATTCGTTGTATTCAATGCTTGTCCGCTTTGCGAGCTTATGCAATTTATTCAGCTCCAGAACCAGTGCCTTTATATCCTCGTATACTTCAGCCTCCTTTGACGCATAATCCGCCTCACTGAGCTGAGCACAGGTCTTATCAGAGCCTGCGCAGTTTCCGCCGCATGTACCCTTACAAGCATTGAAGGTATTTATGAGATATTGATAGTATGCTGACTGAATCGCAGCATATTCCTTTGTATCTGTATGGTCACGCCAGCTGTATATGAGCTTGTCGTAGGTCACTGTCTCATCAGTACCTTGATAAGCAGCGCCGTCTTCATCCGTATACAGTCTCTCATAGACATCATCCAAGATGTATTCATAGGTAATATTTGTATTGCCGGAATCGTGCATCTTCTGTACATAATCGTTGATTATATCCAAAACATCATCTATCTGGCCTTGCTCAGCGTTGTTTGAGATATTATTTTGGTTGATTCTCTCAGAGTAGTCCGCTGTCAGCATTTTTCTGCTCTTTGTAATCTGATGCTGAAGAATTTCCGAATAAAGTCCCGCCACCTTTGTCTCCTGAAGATAGTCGAATTCATTCGCAAGATCATTAAATGACATACCTGTATCCGTAGAACGGAAGTATTTGTTGCCCGCGCTACGGCTGTACAAGGCAGTGAGTGTCTCTGAGATATTATTATCTATCAGATCCATCATCTCAATATAATCATAGTCCTCGTCGTATATGTCAGTAAGAGGGTCTACCGTAGAGCTGCTGTTTAGGTATTTTTCGCCATATTCGGCAAAATATACATTCATAAGCTCATCCAGGACGCGCCTTGCGAAGGATTCACCTTCATCCGCCTTTGCAGCAAAGGAAACTATATATCTGGTCGGTTTTGCGCTGTATTCCTCACCTTCCTCGAGCAATGCCTGCTTTCTAGCTTCCTCGTCTTCGTCTATAACCTCTGTTATCGTAATCCTTGCAAGCAAAGAGTCTATGGAATATTCCCCTCCGTCAAGACCCAGATTTGATGTCACCTTGGACATAAGCGAGGATGATTTTATTTCATTCACATCCAGCTCGCTGCCGTCAGGCGCAAAGCCATCAGCTGCATATTCACCTTCGTACTCAATTACTGTAGAAGCCACATATGTCTGTGATGAAGACAGCAGAAGATATATCGCTATAGTAAGCACAAGACATAAAATTATGATGAACGGAAGAAATTTTTTTATGTATCTTGAAATCGTAAACTTTTTCATTTTATCTCCCTTTCGTCGTCCCTAAAGAATACCTCTGCTCCGTTTGCTGTCATAAGCTCCCTTGCGCGCGCAGTAAGTCTAAGTCCTATAAAGAATAGGAGTGTAAGTATTATAAGCTTTACAGCCTTGCGCACAAAGGAACTGCCTGATACAGTTATGCTCACACAATTATTTATACTTGATTCGGAATATTCCTGTCCTATGCGCTCTGCGCTCTTTGCGTATTTTTCAAGTGTCTCCTCTATGCTTTTTATCACTTTATCAAGCTCAGCGTCATTTCCGCCAGGATATGAGGAGCCTGCCAATGCCGCCGAAAAGGCGCTGTTGCTTTCAATCTGCTCATAGAGGTCCTCGGATGCTTTACTGTAGCCCTCTGCCTCTACAGAGAGCTCATCTATACCGACCTTTGTCCTGCCCATATAGAACTCATCTCCTGTATCACGGGTAGGCACAAGAACTATCCTCGTCATCTCCTCAGAGTACATGGCAACAGCGGCTGTTCTCGTATTATATGAGCTTCTGGCGCGCTGAGCATCGTAGTCCAAAAGAGTGTTTTTATATGAGAGACGACTTATATAATCAGCCGCGTTTTTCGAAATACCGTTTTGAAAGACATAGGCCTTCAGATTATTTGCGATCTGCTCCTCATATAAATTCGAAACCTTTTCGGCTATTGAATAAAAGGTCTCTCCATCGCTTGAAGTAAAGCCTGAATTTTCTTCTGCGAGCCCATACATATAATCGGATATCTTTGTCGCCTGCTTTTGCAAATACGCGATTATGTCCGCGTAGTCACCTTCATTTGCAGCCTCCATGTCCTCCACCGTAAAATCCATGACCGAAAAATCATCCGCGTACTTGTCTATATAGAATTCCTTATATGCGTTTCCGATAAGCTTTACGACGTTTGTTGAATTTAAGCCTCCGGTTTTTGCATTGGCCTTGTATTTGAGTACAAACTCAGTCGATATATGATACTCGTCTTCAGAGGAAGTATCACCCTCCACATTTGGATATACGGAAAGGCACTTTTTAAGATCCTTTACACTCACACCTTCAAAGCCGCCTTTTTCTATCGCCTTTTCCAAAACCTCATCGCAGATTATTTCGCCCATATCATAGCGTGTGCCATTTGAATTTTGAGCCTTGGAGGCTTCGGTATAATTCAGCGCAATCACAGCCGTCTCCTCGCTATTGCCGCTCATATGGTATCCCACAAATACCGCAACAGCAAATACAAATACCGCCGCAAGTACCTTCACATCTACGCTACGCCTTGCCAGTAAGAACTTCTTGATGCGCGCAAATGGCAGATGCCGTGTCTTTAAATATATCACAGCGACCGAAAATGCCAGCAAAGCTAAAATTATCAATTTGCATAATTTTAAAATCATTTCCCATCTCCTCCTGCTTAATAGCGATTCACATCTATTATGACAAGCTCGGGCTTGTTATTCACACGTATAAAGCCCTCATTTGTAAGTCCCCTGCTTACTATCAAGGTATCTCCTGACATGTCATATTTTCCTGCTATATAAGCATCGATGCTCGCATTTTTTTCCGGAAAGATGCCGTTTTTGGTCTCATAAAGTCCGCCCATATACGGCACTCTTATGATACCGCCGTGCGTATGCCCGCAAAGAATAAGGTCGCCCCAATACGTATTGTCAGAGTTTGCAAACTCTTCAAAGATATAAGGCTCATGGCAAAGCATCAGCTTAAAATGCCCCGTATTCTCATTCAAAAATGCCCCGTAGCTCTCATCGCAATATTCCCAAAAGGCCGAAGGATTCGTCGTAAGCACACCATAGATGTCCACCGTATTTTTTCCAATCGTCACGCTCGCCTGCTCATTCAAAAGCACATGCGCACCGGCATCCTCAAGCGCCACCCTTAGCTCGTCGTCGCTCTTTTTAAGCTTTTCAGGATCCTTTCCTGTCATCTTGTCAAGCTCCGCGCGCGTCATACGCGATCCATATACTATGTCGTCCTCGTTATTTCCATAAACCACGTACACCGGAGCTATCTCCGTAAGTTTCTTGCAAAGATTTGTAAAAATGTCAATCGAGGTATTCTTATCCACCATATCCCCCGTAGCCACGATGAGATCCGGCTTAAGCTGCTCTATCCTGTTTACAAGCTCCTCGTTGCCCTCGCCAAACTCGCAGCTATGCAGATCCGAAAGCTGAATAATCCGCAGATTTCCATTGATCTTGCCATCGCCTACCTGGTAAAAATCTTCCTCAAATGAAAGATTTTCTATGTAGCTCGTCCCCAAAACTATCACCGCTACCGCCAGGCATACAAGCAGCAGCGACAGAATAATCGCAATGAATCTGCGCAAAAGTCCGTTCTTTCCCTTCGCCTTCCCTGCCGTTTTTTTCTCAGCAGCGTCCTTGGATTTTTTAATCAACGCAAATCCCTCTCTTTCGTCCTACTATCAGCCTGAGCTTCTTTTCCTGCCCTGCCTTCTATTTCAGCCTTGACCTCGCTTCCGGCCTCGCTTTTTCTTTCAATCTGAGCTTCGCTTCCGGCCTTGCCTTTTGCCCTGCCTATGGCCTTTAGATATACTGCCTCTGTCTTTGCGGCAACGGCGTCGCAGCTGTAGTTTTCCTCGATGTAGGCTATCTGAGCCTCGTTTCTCTGCGATGCGCTTTTTAAAAGCCCGCTCAGCTTTTCAGCAAGTGCGCCTGCATCCCCGCTTTTGAAGCTAAAGCCGAATTCCCCAGTAACTGCGGTATTTTCCGGGATGTCGCTTGTCAGACATCTTACTCCCGCGGACATAGCCTCAAGCAGCGTAAGCGCAAGCCCCTCAATTTCGCTTGGCAGCACATAGACAGCGCAATTCGAATAAAGCTCCGCCATCAGCTCGCCCTGCACAAAGCCCGTGAAAATTATATTCTTTCCCTCGGCAAGCTTTTTTATCCTTTCGCCGTACTCGCCCTCCGGCACCTCGCCCGCGATTACAAGCGGCATATCCGTATCTATATGCGCATGAGCCTCGATGAGATAATGCAGACCCTTTTCCGGTACTATCCTCGCAAGATAGAGGATGTATCCGTCCTTCTCGAGTCCAAATTTTTCCCTGATAATATTTGGCTCACATATCTTTATCGGCGTGATGCCGTTTTCTACAAAAATCGTCTCACGGCCGTATTTTTCCATAAAATAGCTTTGCACATTTTCAGAAAGCACTATGACCTCATCCGCGTAGCGCGCTATTACTCTTTCGCCAAGCTTGAGATAGGCCGTCGCAAATCTGTTCCACTTTGCCCTCTGCCAATCGAGTCCGTGCACCGTCGCCACGGTAGTTTTTCCAAAAAGCTTTGCAAGGAAAATCATCACGGAAGGCCCGAGCGCGTGATAATGTATCACATCGTAATCCTGCCTGATAACCGCAAGGCTTGCTGTGATTGAACCCGTGAGCGCATTGAGCGCGGCCTTATCGAGTGCCGGGACGCGCCGGACAGCTACGCCGTTTACGCAAAAAGAGCCCTTACGACCGCAGCGATTGTATAATGTCACGCTGTGCCCCATCGCCGCAAGCCTCGGTGCAAGCTCTGTGACTACGACCTCCACTCCGCCTATACGCGAGGGAAAATCCTTATGTCCTATCATTGCAATCTTCATATGCTACCTGCCTTCACGCCTGAGTACGACCATAACCGTCTTTGCGATTATTTTTATGTCGATCCAAAGCGTCCTCGTTTCTATATATTTTATGTCCATCTCCACCCACTCATCGAAGCTGATGTCGTTTCTGGCAGCTGCCGTCTGCCAATAGCACGTAAGCCCCGGAGTCACCGCAAGGCGAAGCTTTTGATAATCACTATAGTAGGCGACCTCTCCGGGGAGCGGCGGTCTCGGACCTACAAGGCTCATGTCACCTTTCAGGACGTTGAAGAGCTGCAAGAGCTCGTCGATGCTTGTGGTACGCAGAAACTTTCCGATGCGCGTGATCCGCGGGTCGTCCTTTATTTTGAAGACAGGACCGTCCATCTCGTTTCTTGCTTCGAGCTCGGCCTTCAGCTCCTCGGCGTTTGCGACCATGGTGCGGAATTTGTACATTTTAAATTCTTTTCCGTGACGGCCTACGCGAACCTGGCAAAAGACCGGACCTGCATGCGGATCGTCGATGACAATTATGATGCCTATTATTATGAGAAATGGCAGCAGGATAAACACCGCAAGTAGCGATGAGATGAAGTCAAAGGCTCTCTTTTTTTGCCAAAAGCCTTTTTTTGAAGCATTGAAGATTCTGTCCATGCTCTCACGGGTTCTTTCGTCGGTTGTATTGTAATCGATGTAGTTTTGTCTTCCTGCCAAAATAATCACCCCTTAAAAACAAAATGACTGACCCCAATACAAATAATGCATCTGCAGTCAGTCAAGCATTCCCTATCAAGGCTTAGCCACTAAACTTTGCGTCCCCGGCTTTCGACGGGTTTGCCAAAGCTATTGAATTTTGCGTATAAATATCTATGTGCGAATATAAATAAATGCTAATGTAAATACTAATATAGACACAAAAACTTATACTCGAATACACACACTTGAATTCTACCACGATTCAGCAACAGTGGCAAGGCTAAAAAAAGAAATTTTCAAGGTTTTTTCAAGAGACTTTAAAGGAGCTCTTGTGGGAAAATTTCAAATTTTTAGCAGTCCTTGTCAGAAAAAGCACTCCTTATTCCATACTTTTCCTTGAGCTCACCGATTTTCTTGAAGTGCTCGTAGGTAGTGTGGATTTTTTGAGCCTCCCTGCTCTTCCACTCCTCCAAGAGAAAAAGCTCATTTTCCCTGTCCACAGGCCAGAAATAGTCATATCTGATATTGTCTGCCTCCGCGCGGCAGGCCTTGTCGGCTCCCGCCTCTACTATGGCATTGTAAAAATCTTCCAGATTTTTCCTGCTATCTGCAGTATAGGTTACATATATTGTGTACATCGTTTTACCTCCTGTTTGTTTTTATACTTTTTCAAATTATTTGTTGTTAAGGAAGATTTGGGGCGTTAGCTGTCTGCAGGCCCTTG
>CAVHIG010000018.1:0-32749 GCA_963636105.1 Anaerovoracaceae bacterium | reverse complement strand
GCAGAACAGTAGGATCCGGCGTTGTTACTGAGATCATTGAGTAGTTTTGGCACAGTCTGAATTAGAGGCTAAAGAAAATTACGCGGCGCACCGTCAAGGTGCGCCTTTTTTATATTATGCATATTCGATCCGCCGCATAAAAAAAGAGAGCTTGGCCAGGCGAAAATTATGATAGCCAGAGACATCTGAATTGACTTGCAAATTCAGAAAATTTAGTATATAATTACATATAGAATTATTTGTATTGACAGTTTCTACAGTGTTGGTATAAGGAGGAATAGAGAATGAAGAATTTGACTCTATGGAATCAATTGCAGGAACTGAAGTCCACCCATTATAAGTGGGTAGAACTGACACACGAATTAAGCCCCGAGACGCCTCATTGGTATGGCTTCAAGCCTTTGCAGGCTGATAAGCTGTTTGACTATGAAGAGGGTACTCCTGAGGACATGCTTGCACCGATGCGCTGCTTCCAGGTCAGCGTAGCCAGTCAATATGGTACTCATGTGGACGTACCGGTTCACTTCATCCCGGGCGGGCGTGCAATGCATGAGATCACACTTAAAGAGATGATTTATCCATTGGTAGTCATCGACAAATCGGCAGAATGCGCCGCAAATCCTGATTTCCAGCTTCAGATATCAGATCTGGAAGCTTGGGAAAAGGAATATGGCCGTATTCCTCAGGATGCCTTTGTCGCATTCCGTTCGGATTGGTACAAAAAGGACAATTTGGATAATCCTGACGAAAATGGAGTGCCACACTATCCGGGATGGTCAACCGACGCAATCCGTTGGCTGGTGGAAGAGCGCGGTATAGGTGCTATCGGACATGAGCCGGCAGATACTGACCCGGGCTTTGTCACCACTGCTGAGGGCAGCTACCCTTATCCGGGCGAGAAGCTCATATTGGAGTATGACCGCATCCAGATTGAAGTTATGAGAAACCTCGATCAGGTGCCGCCGACAGGAGCAGTGATCATATGCACATTCCCGAAGCTTAAAGATGGCTCGGGATTTTCAGCACGCTGCTTCGCCATTTGTCCGGCAGAGTAAAGGCTCAATTGTGCGCATCTTCCATGCGCAAGCTTATAATCCATCTATGCGCAGCGCCTCCTGCTGCGCATAATAAAAGAGAATTGCTTCGAAAGCCGCATTCTGTAATCAAAAGGCAGGATGCGGCTGATTTATAGAATGGAGATTTTTACGATGAAATTCCTGCACATCTCAGATTTGCATCTTGGAAAGCGCCTGAATGAATTTTCCATGATCGAAGACCAAAAGTACATACTAGAAAGAATTTTGGAAATCGCGAAGTCGGAGAAAGCTGACGCCGTACTCATAGCTGGCGATATTTACGACAAATACGTGCCGTCCACAGAGGCCGTGGAGCTTTTCGATGACTTTATCGTGAGGCTTGCAGCTTGCAAATTTCCGACCTTTATAATAAGCGGAAATCACGACTCGCAGGAGCGCCTGGCCTTCGGCGGCAGACTCATCGACCTGAGCGGGATACACCTTTCACCCGTCTACAGCGGTGAAGTAAAGCCCTATACACTCACGGACGAGCACGGCGAGGTGAATATCTACATGCTGCCCTTTGTAAAGCCGGCGAATGTGCGGAGGTTTTTCCCTGATGCGGAAATAGCCTCATACACCGACGCCGCAGCTGTCGCGATAAAGGCGATGGGAGTGGATCCGCAAAAGCGAAATGTGCTCATAGCCCACCAATTTGTCACAGGAGCTGCGCGCAGTGATTCGGAGGATGTGTCGGTGGGAGGGCTTGACAATGTGGATGCGGACGTATTTCGCGACTTTGACTATGTGGCGCTTGGACACATTCATAAGCCGCAGAGCGTCACATTTACGGCAGATTCTGAAGGCCTCAAGGCGCCCGCGATTGACGAAGAGTCTTCGGCCTTAGAATTCTCTGAAAAGAAGGGCAAGGCGAGCAAAATAAGATACTCCGGAACTCCGCTGAAATACTCATTTTCCGAGGCAAATCACGAAAAATCCGTGACGATAGCAGAGCTGGCGGAGAAAGGAAACCTCGCCGTGAGGACGATTCCGCTGTTTCCGCTGCATGAGCTTGTGGAGCTTAAGGGGAGCTACGCGGAGCTCACTTTGAAGAGCTTTTATGAGGATACGAGCTACAGGACGGATTATACGCACATCACGCTGACGGACGAGGAGGATATTCCGGACGCGATAGGAAAGCTTCGGGTGATTTATCGGAATTTGATGCGGCTTGATTATGACAATGCGCGGACCCGGAAGGCGGAGGAGGTCGACGTGCCGGGAGATGTCGAGGAGCTGAGCCCGCTTGAGCTCTTTGCGCGGTTTTACGAGCTGCAAAATGGCGCGCCTATGTCCGGCGAGCAGGCGGAATATATGGAAAAGCTGATTGAGGATGTGTGGGAGGACGAGCGATGAGACCGATAAGACTTGAAATGTCAGCCTTTGGGCCTTATGCCGGAAAGACTGTGGTAGAAATGGATAAACTTGGGAAAAGCGGCCTCTATCTGATAAGTGGCGACACAGGCGCGGGTAAGACGACGATTTTCGACGCGATCACATTTGCGCTTTATGGTGAGGCGAGCGGAGATTCGAGGGAGCCTGCGATGCTTCGTTCAAAATATGCCGCGCCCGGGACGCCTACGGAGGTAAAGCTTGAGTTTGAATACGCGGGCAAGCGCTACACGGTGCAGCGAAATCCGGCTTATATGCGGCCAAAGGCAAACGGCAGCGGCTTTACCGAGCAAAAGGCGGCCGCGGAGCTTACATATCCTGACGGGCGCGTGCTTACAAGGCTAAAAGAGGTGAATATCGCGATTTCCGAGATTATGGGCGTGGACCGCAATCAATTTGCGCAGATTGCGATGATAGCGCAGGGCGATTTTCTCAAGCTGCTTTTGGCATCTACCGATGAGCGCAAGAAGATTTTCCAAAAGCTCTTCCGCACGGGCTGCTATTACCGGCTGCAGGAACGGCTGAAGGCTGCGGCGACGGAGGCGTCTCGCGCTTATGAGGCAAATCAGGCGGGACTCAGGCAGTACATAGGCGGGCTGCTTTTCAGCGGGGAGTTTTCGGAGGCTTTTCCGGGCTCTGTGGCCGAATCTTTTAGGCAGTCAGCGGAAACTGCGGAGGCAGCCGGCGGCGCGGGCTCTGCTTCGGAGCGGAGCGCGGCATCTGCTGAGGCAGCTCGCTTGCAGGCACAGCTTGCGATGGCGAAAAACGGCGAGCTTACCATGGAGGAGGTCGCAGAGCTCATTGAAAAGCTTATAAAGCGCGATGAAGTAGAGGAAGCGCGGCTTTCCGCTGAAATTGCGGGGATCGAAGCTGATATTACGGAGATTACAAAGCTTCTCACAAAGGCAAATGAGCAAAAAAAGCTTGAAACATCGCTTTTGGAGGCTGAGAGGAAGCTTGCTGAGGCGAGGGAGAGGCAGACAAGGCTTGCGCTTGAGCTTGCGGATAAAGAGAAGCTGAGGCCTGAGATAAAGCGCTTTTCAGATATGGCATCCGCGATAAGGGCGGAGCTTCCGGATTATGAGGAGCTAGATAAGAAGCAGGCGGAGCTTTCGGAGCTTGTAAAGCAGATAAGTGCGGCGCAGGAGGCTTTTGAAGCCGGAAAGAAAAAGCAAAGCGCTGCGCAAAAGGAGACGGAGAGTCTGAGGGCAGAGCTTTCAAGCCTTGAAAACGCAGGCGAGGAGGCAGCGAATATCAAGGCGCGCGCGGAGAAGCTTTCGCGTAGACGAAATGATCTTGCGGGTCTTATGGATGCTCTAAAGGAGCTAAAGCTCAATCAGACGGACAGGGATACGGCGCAGGAAGAATACAGGAGATTATTTGAAGATTCCGTAGAAAAAAGTCGAGCTTATGAGAAAAAGAATAAGGCCTATCTTGACGAGCAGGCGGGTATACTTGCGGCGGAGCTTCGGGAGGGCGAGCCTTGTCCTGTATGCGGCTCGCTTGTACATCCCGTGCCGGCGAGCACTTCTGTCGCAGCGCCTACAAAGGAGGAGCTTGAGAGGGCAAAACGTGCCTCGGATAGGGCGGGCGAGCTCGCAAATAAGGCAAGCCTTCGGGCAGGCAGTCTGGCAGCCTCGTGTAAAGAGAAGGCAGACAGCATAAAAAAGCAGGCTCTGGGGCTCTTTCCAGCGGAAACTGCAGGCGGAGAGAAGGCGCCTGGCTTGGATGAAATAGTGAGAATGACAAAGGCCGAGGGCAGCAGGCTTGTAGCGGAGCTGAGTGAGCAGCGTAAGCTTTTAAAGGAGACTGAGGCAAAGCAGGGCAGAAGAGCGGAAATCGCAAAGCTTTTGCCAGGCCAAGAGGAAGGCTTGAAGAAACTTGAGGAAAGTATTCGCCGTGGCGAAAATGAGCTCACACAGAAGAATAGCGAAAGACAGCATATAGAGGAGCGCTGCGTGGAGCTTGGGAAAAAGCTTCGTTTTGCGACGCAGGCTGAGGCAAAGCGCGAGATAAGCGGACTTGAGAAGAAGGCAGCAGAGCTTGAGATTGAGATAAAGAAGGCAGCGGATGATAATGCGGCCTGCGAAAAGGATGTGGCCTCAGGGCTGGCAGCCTCGGAGGAATTGAAAAAAAGCCTTGAGGATAAGGTGGATATCGACACCGATGCGGAAAACATGAAATACGAAGGCTTGATAGAGCGCAAGAAGCTGCTGTCCGGGAAAAAGCAGGAGATAAGCCACTGTGCGGCCGCAAATAGAGGCTGTCTTTCAAATATCGCCCGGAATGCAAGGGATGGAGACGCTCTTGAAAAAAGGCTTACATGGCTTAGGGCGCTTTCGCAGACCGCAAATGGCAATCTTTCCGGCAGGGAAAAGATCATGCTCGAGACCTACATACAAATGACATATTTTGACAAGATAATCACCCGCGCAAATAGCAGGCTTATGGTTATGAGCGGTGGGCAGTATGAGCTTGTACGCCGTAAGGAGGCCGAAAACAATAAAAGCCAAAGCGGCCTTGAGCTTGATGTCATCGACCATTACAACGGAAGTGAGCGCAGTGTAAAGACGCTTTCGGGCGGTGAGTCCTTCAAGGCCTCGCTTTCGCTTGCGCTGGGGCTAGCGGATGAAATTCAATCCAGTGCCGGTGGTATAAGGCTGGATACTATGTTTGTGGATGAGGGCTTCGGCTCGCTCGATGAGGAGTCGCTTTCCCAGGCAATGCGTGCGCTTTCAGGTCTTGCGGACGGAAATCGCCTGGTAGGTATCATATCTCATGTCTCCGAGCTTAAGGGCAGGATAGACAGGCAGATTATGGTTACAAAGGAAAAGAGTGGCGGAAGCCATGTGGAGATTGTGGTATAGGACCTTCAGATAAGCTGGCAAAAAACCCGAAAGTAGTTGAAAATACTAAGAAAATGCAAAGGCAATGTCTCTATAAAAATTGACATTGCTTTTTGTAAATGCTAAAATACTGATTATATAGTGAAAATTTTCAACAAATTAGTGAGGGGAACAATATGAAAGGTATAATTTTGGCGGCGGGTAAGGGTACCCGCATGTATCCGATGACGCTTCCGGTATGCAAGCCGCTCATTCCGGTATACGACAAGCCACTCATATATTATCCGCTTGCGGTGCTTATGCAGGCGGGGATAAAGGATATACTCGTAATCACACCGCCCGATGAAATGAATGCGTTTGCGAAGCTTCTGGGCGATGGTTCGGATTGGGGTATAAATATCAGCTACAAAATACAAAAGGTGCAGAGGGGCATAGCGGATGCCTTTATAATAGGTGAATCCTTCATCGGCGATGATGAAGTATGCCTTATTTTAGGTGATAATATTTTCTGTGGCGAGGGACTTTCGGAATGCCTTTTGAAAGCTGAGAAAAATGAGGGCACGACAATTTTCGGATATTATGTAGAGGATCCGCGCCCGTTTGGCGTGGTTGAATTTGACAAAAATGGGAAGGCTATCTCTATAGAGGAAAAGCCGCAAAATCCAAAGTCAAATTATATAGTTCCGGGTCTGTATTTTTATGACAGCTCAGTAGTAGAGATTGCAAAAAATGTCAAGCCGTCGGCTCGCGGCGAGCTCGAAATCACAGCTGTAAATAACGCTTATCTCGAAAAAGGCAATCTAAATGTGGTGACGCTTGGTCAGAACTTTACTTGGCTGGATGCCGGAAGTGCTGAAAGTCTCCTCCTGTCAGCAAATACCATTATGGATATTCAAAAGAACACAGGAAAGCAGGTGGCCTGCCTCGAGGAGATAGCCTACAATATGGGATATATTACAAAGGAAGAGCTTGCGGAGATTGGCGAGAGAATGAAGAAGACGACTTACGGCGAGTATATTTTGAAAATTTGTGAGAGGGCATAGAAAATTCAAATTTTCCTTACAAGGAATTAGACTTGAAAATGCATAAAACCGGTGTGAAAATATGGAAGAAAGAGTAAAAAAAGAAATAGAGCGTTGGAAGGATGGCGCCTGCAAGGATAGTGAGCTGTCTGCAGAGCTTGCGGGTATGAGCGCGGACGAGCTTTTGGAGGCCTTCTCCGCGAATCTTTCCTTTGGAACCGCGGGCCTGCGCGGCATAATGGGTCCCGGCACAAACAGAATGAATATATATACGGTCGCAAAGGCCTCAAAGGGTCTTGCTGACTATGTTCTGAAGGAGCACAAGCGCAATACTCAGAGCATAGAAGCAAAGCAAGAAGCTCCCAGTCTTGCGATAGCCATAGCATACGACTCGCGCAACAGATCCCGTCTCTTTGCGGAGATAGCGGCGGGCGTCTTTGCGGCAAATGGCATACATGCCTACATATACCCACAGCTCATGCCTACGCCTTGCCTTTCGTGGGCAGTCAGAAGGCTCTCTTGCGCTGCGGGCGTAAATGTCACAGCCTCACACAATCCGGCCGCCTACAACGGTTATAAGGTATATGGCGCGGATGGCTGCCAAATCACATCGCTTGCCGCGGAAAAAATCTTAAAAGAAATAGAAAAGCTTGATATCTTTAAGGATGTCGAGCTCATGGACTTTGCGGAAGGCCAAAAACGCGGCCTTATAGAGTACATTCAGCCGGATATCATCACGGAATATCTTGAAGAGGTAAAAAAGCTCTCAATGACGAATCTGAAGCCCGAGGATAAGAATATTCCGATAGTATATTCGCCATTGAACGGCGCCGGGCTTGAGCCTGTGCTTCGCGTGCTTTCTGAGGAAGCATATACAAATATCACAGTGGTAGCAGAGCAGGAAAAGCCCGATGGCGATTTTCCGACCTGCACATATCCAAATCCCGAGAGCCGCGCGGCTATGGAGCTTGCCATAAAATACGCGCGCGAGCATGGCGCGGGGCTTGCCTTTGCGACGGATCCGGACTGTGACCGCCTGGGAGCTGCCGTAAAAAGAGACGCGTTTGCGGAAACGGCGGAGGCTGCTGGCGAGGACTATGTGATGCTCTCCGGCAATGAAATCGGTATATTGCTATTAGACTATATATGCGCGCATAGGCCGGATTGCAAGGCTTTCGCGGCAGAGAGCCTCAAAGAAAATCGCAATGAAAATAAAGGTGAAGCTTCATCAAAGGATAAAAATGCGATAGGCCCGGTGATGGTAAAGACCGTGGTATCATCCGACATGGCGGAGTCTGTCGCGAAGCACTACGGCGTGCGTGTCATAAATGTGCTCACCGGCTTCAAGTACATAGGCGAGCAAATCGGGCTTTTGGAAGCCGCGGGGCGCAAAAATGACTTTGTGCTCGGCTTTGAGGAAAGCTACGGCTACCTGAGCGGCACGCATGTGCGGGACAAGGACGCTGTAAATGCCGCGCTTTTGATATGCGAGATGTATGCTTACTATAGGTCGATTGGCAAGAGCCTGCTTGACAGACTGGAGGAGCTCTATAAAATCCACGGTTATCACATAAATAAGGTGCATTCCTACGAATTTCCGGGACTCTCAGGCTTTGAAAAGATGCGTGATATAATGAAAAATCTCAGGAAAATAGCCGAAAGCTCCTTTGAGAGCGGAGAGGGCAGTGAATTCGCCGGCAAGAAAATAGCCGAATATCTTGATTTTTCAAAGGGTATAGACGGATTGCCTAAAACCGATATGCTCAAGCTTGTGCTCGCGGGTGCTACACAGGCCTCGGAGCTTGCGGGAGACTCTCGCAGTTTCCGCCGCGGAAACTCCTCAATTATCGTGCGGCCGTCAGGCACGGAGCCAAAGCTCAAGGTATACATATCGGTGATAGGCGATGACATGGAAGGCGCCTGCGCTGCGGAGGACAGGCTTGCAAAGGCCATAGAGCAGAGGCTTGGCTTGCCCGGATAGACAAGTGCTTTATTATATAAGCAGCATTCTGTCGTTGTCGAGATCCTTGCCTGCGGCTTCCTTGAATTTCAAAAGAAGATCTGCTACGGTGAGGTGACTTCTCTCCTCACCTTTTGTATCCATTACGATGCGGCCCTGATCCATCATGATCGTGCGGTTTCCGAGATCAAGCGCGGATTGCATGTTGTGAGTGATCATAAGGCAGGTGAGCTTGTTTTCGTCTACAATCTTATTTGTGAGGGCGAGCACCTTTTCCGCTGTGCCCGGGTCGAGTGCCGCCGTATGCTCATCAAGAAGCAATACCTTCGGCGGGTTTATGGTGGCCATGAGAAGGGTGAGAGCCTGTCTCTGGCCGCCGGACAAAAGTCCCATAGGCTGGCTCATTCTGTCCTCGAGGCCCATTTCGAGAAGAGCGACTCTTTCACGGAATTTGGCCTTATCGGCCTTCGATACGTAGCTGAGCCAACCGCCGTGGCCGGCTGCCATGGCAAGATTTTCCTCAATTGTCATGCCGGGAGCACTCCCGAGCATCGGATCCTGAAAGAGTCTTCCGATCTGTTTTGAGCGCTTATGCTCGGGCATGAGTGTGATGTCCTGCCCGTCCAGGGAAATCCGTCCGCTGTCTGTGATGAAGCTGCCCGCGATGGCATTGAAAAGCGTGGATTTTCCAGCGCCGTTTGCGCCTATGATGGTTATAAAATCTCCGTCATTTACTGTAAGTGAAAGCTCATTCAGAGCTTTTTTCGCGTCTATTGTACCAGGATTGAAGGTCTTGGAAACTTTTTCAATTTTTAGCATTTCTCACTCCTCCTTCCACTTCTTCCGTAGCGGTTCTCGAGTCTGCGTCTAAAGAGCGGAAATTGCTCCTTGAGATAAGGCACTGAAATCGCCGCGATTACTATCACAGAGGATACAAACTTCAGCATAAAGGCAGGCATATCAAAGCGCAGAGCCACGGTGTATACAAGTCTGAATATGAAGGAGCCGAGCACCATTCCGACGATTTGCATAGGGATTTTTCTGCGGCCGGTGAAGATGTGACCTATGAGAAGCGAGGCAAGGGCGATTGTGACCATGCCCGTGCCTATGTCGATATTTACGGATTTTTGCGATTGCGCAAGCAGGCAGCCGGAAAGTCCTGTAAAGGCATTTGCGAGGGAAAGTCCCACTATCGTTGTAAAGACAGGATTTATCGATGAGGAACGCACCATGTCAGGATTATTTCCCGTGGCGCGGATCGCAAGTCCGAGTCTCGTCTTTAAAAACATCGCAAGCAGCACGCAGGTAGCGGCGACAGCGATCACGATAACCACCATCTTGTACTGACTCTCGAAGTTTCCGCCGGAAAGAAGGGACTTCATTTTCGTGAAGACGGTGTCGCATTTATTCATGTTCAAAATCGAGGAGCCGCCCATGACGGCGATGTTTATGGAGTACAGGCCGGTATTTACGATGATTCCGGCAAGCAGGCTGTTTATGCCCATTTTCGTTTGCAGAAATCCCGTGATAAAGCCGGAGATAAGGCCTGCGAGCATGGCTGCGATTATGGAGAGATAGGGGTGTCCGGCAATCGCCACGACAGCACCTACGGCTGCTCCGAGTGTGAAGCAGCCGTCTGTGGACAAATCGCATACATTTAGCATGGAATAGCTCAGGTATAGCGCCAGTACGGTGAGTGAGCTTATGAGTCCGAGCTCAAGCGCCGTCTGGAGCAGTGATAGTATAGAATCAAGTGACATGTGGTCCTCCGTTTTATTCTACGTCGTCGAAGCTCTCAGCTGTTGTGATGCTTTCAACCTTTGTGCAATAAGGAGCGAAGATTTCGGCGATTTCGTCGTAGTCATAGCCAAGCTGTGCGCAGATTTCTGTATTTACAGTGGCTGTACCGTTGTCGAATGTGAGTACAGGCATTGCACCCGGCTCTTTTCCATCGAGGAGAATTTCGGAAATCATATTTGCTGTCTCTACTCCGAGGTTTGCGTAATCTACGCCGTAGCCGAGGAAGGCGCCGTTTAAGGCAAATGAGTCAGCGCCTGTATAGTGCGGGATGCCTGCCGCAGCGAGTTCTTCGTAGATGGAGAGCTCGGATTTCATGATGGTATTGTCGGTCGGAGTAAATATTGCATCAACGTCGTCGCTTATGAGCGCTTCCGCGGCGAGTGTCACCTCATCGACCGTGGTTCCTGTGCGCTCTACATAAGCTATGCCCTTTGCGTCGAGGTAGGCCTTTGCGTCTGCTATAGGTGTTGCTGAGGAATCCTGGCCTACATCGTAGAGAAGTCCGATCTTGGCTGCGTCAGGATCTGCCGCGAAGATGAGGTCAAAGATGGCTGCGGTATCGAGATAGTCGGAGGTACCGGTGATATTTGTACCGGAGCCTTCGAGGGAATCTACGAGGCCTACGGATACAGGGTCGGAAACTGCCGCGAATACTACAGGGATCTGGTTGTCCTCTGTGGCGGATTGCATAGCCATTGCAACAGGTGTAGCTACGCCGACCATGAGGTCTACATCGTCAGCGATGAAATTTGAGATTATCTGCGACATGATGTTTGAATCGCCATTGCAATTGTCGTAGGAAATTTCGAAGTTTACGCCGTTTTCTTCGCCTATGGCCTCGAGGCGGCTTTCGATGTTGTCTACTATTTGATTGAGGGAGGCGTCATCTACATAGTTGCAGATGCCTACTGTGTAAGTTGTGCCGCCTTCGGCGCCATTTGCCTCAGTATCGGTGCTTCCTCCACCGCAGGCTGCCATGCTTCCTGCAGCGAGCGCGAGTGTAAGTGAAAGTGCTGCTATTTTTTTCATTTTGTTTTTGATTGTTGTGTTCATTTTTCCCTTTTCCTTTCTGTGCAATAAAAAGCTCCCGCCGCGGCAATCGACTCTGCAGGCTCATGCGAGCCAAATTCAGAATCAACTGCCGGGGCAGGAGCAATAAATTCCTGTGGTGCCACCCGGCTTGACGCAGTATAAAACGCGTCCACTCAGCGCGTACCAGCATACGCTGACTTTTGTTTACGGAGAGTCCTGCTCCGTCTCACATACTCCAAAGCATAAGCTATGTTTCCGGTCGCCCTCGAAAGTCCATTCAATCAGGTCTTACTCTGCCGCAATCTCACCATCTGCGGCTCTCTGTGAAAGCAGTGTCAAAATCTACTCACTCTTTCTCATCGGTTTTTCAATATGTACGCAGTATAGCACAGCCTGCGCGGGTCTGTCAAGAGGGAATTTTAAAATATTTTTGTTTTTTACAAACAAAAAACGAAGTGTATTATGTGCCTAAAAACAAACGGACTGCTTGCTGCTGGATTATTATTGTGTTCTTTTATATTATTTTGCTATCTTATTTTCGAGATAGTGTCAAAAAAGAATTTTATATGATTTTATAGCTGAGAGAGCGGCAAGAGCACTTCAGGAATTAAGTAATGCGGCAGCAAAAAACGGAACATCAGAAATGACAAGTCCGAAATCTGCCGCAATTGTTGCAAAGAATGGGATGCTGTGGTAGAATTATCGCGAGAGTAAGCACGGCTGTATTGTATAAAATATATACAAAATTTTACAAAGTTTGGGATATGGCTTCAGCTGAGCTTTTCTAAAACTTATACTTTTTCAAATCTTCAAGGCCATGTGAGTTTGTAAAAATATAGTTATAGATAAAAAGAAAGGACAAGATACAGATGAAAAAGACAATTCTCAGAAATTATGCAAAGCTCATTGCGGTGAAGGGGCTGAATGTACAGAAGGGGCAGGAAGTCATTATCGGCGCTGATCTTGACCAGCCGGAATTTATAAAATATGTAGTAGAAGAATGCTACAAGGCAGGAGCCAAGAAGGTCAGAGTGGAGTGGGACTACCAGCCGCTCACGAAGGCGCACGTAAAGTATCAAAAGCAGGAGACGCTCTCGAAGGTAGAAGATTGGGAAATAGAAAAGCTTAAGCACAATGCCGAGATAAATCCTTGCCAGCTCTGGATTCTGTCAGAGGATCCGGACGGCCTTTCGGGAGTAAACCAGTCGAAGATGGCAAAGGCAAGACAGGACAAATATCCGATTGTAAAGCCATATAAGGATGCCTTGGAAAACAAGCAGCAGTGGTGCATAGCAGCGGTTCCGGGCGCGGACTGGGCAAAGAAGGTATTCCCGGGTGAAAGAAAGAGCAAAGCCGTAGAAAAAATGTGGGAAGCAATACTCACAGCTTCAAGGGCCATGGATGATCCTATCGCTGCCTGGGAGGCACACAACAAGAACCTTGCCGAAAGATGCGCGTATCTCAATAAGCTCGGTCTCACAAGCCTCGAATACAAATCGAAAAACGGCACGGATTTTAAAGTCGGCCTCATAGAGGATGCGCTCTTTATGGGTGGCAAGGAGACAAGCACGGAAGGCATAGATTTCAATCCAAACATGCCGAGCGAAGAAATATTTATTTCGCCAAAGGCCGGAGTTGCGGAGGGCGTAGTACATGCAAGTATGCCGCTTTCCTATCAGGGACAGCTTATAGAAGATTTCTGGATTCGTTTCGAAAACGGCAAGGCTGTGGAGGCTCACGCCAAGAGAAATGAGCTGCTCTTAAACGAAATGATAAAAATGGACGAGGGTGCGGCGATGCTCGGCGAATGTGCGCTTATCCCTGTGGATTCACCGATTTCAAACCTGGGCATCATGTTCTACAACACGCTCTTTGATGAAAACGCTTCCTGCCATCTCGCGCTCGGACACGGCTTTTCAAACTGCCTCAAGGATTTTGAAAAATACAGCCTGGAGGAGTGCCGCGAAAAGGGCATAAATGACTCGATGATACACGTGGATTTCATGATAGGTACGGCCGACATGGACATCGTAGGTGTGACCCGCGACGGAAAACGCGTACAGATATTCAAAAACGGAAATTGGGCATTTTAAGAAATCTGTCTGAAAACTGAAAAAGGGACATCAAAATATGGGAAATAAGAGAAAAAGAAGATATGGCGGCTCCAAATCAAAGGATATGGCCGCAAAGAGATTTGCCGCCGAAAAAGCCGAAAATATAGCCGGACACAGCGGTGCTGAAAGCCACAAAAAACAGAAGCAGGATTTACAAAACGCAATAAGGCTTACAGGCACGCTTTCCAAGCATCGCCGCGGTTTTGGCTTTGTGACGCCTCTTCCTGATGCGGAAACTGCGGAGCTTTCGGGAGACGCGGCCGTTTCCGCAATCCCGGAGGGAGACATATTCGTACCGGCAGCAGATATCGGCAGCGCAATGGACGGCGATGTTGTGGAGATAGGGCTTGTCGAGAGAAGTCCTTACGGCAGGCGCTTTGGAGGTCATGTGCGAGGCGTAGTTATAAGGGTGATTCGCCGCAAGCTCACCGAGGTGGTGGGCAGTCTGGAGTGCAGCTCAAAATTCGGCTTTGTGGTGCCCGAAAGCAAGAAAATTACAGAGGATATCTTTGTAGAAAAGCAAAACTTCGGCGGCGCGCGCAGGGGTGATAAGGTAGTCGCCGTCATCACAAGATATCCTGAAAAAGGGCGCAACGCGGAGGGCAAAATTACAGAAATTATAGCTCGCGCGGGAGAGCCGGGCGGCGATATCGCGGCACTTATAAGGGCATATGGACTTTCTGAGAAATTTCCGCAGGCTGTATTGGAGGAGGCGCGCGCGCTTGCGGCAAATCAGCCGGGCGCATTGGAAAAGGCGGGGGAAAGCACTCGCCGCGATCTGCGCGCAAAGAGGATAATCACCATAGACGGAGCCGACTCAAAGGACTTCGACGACGCTGTGTCCATAGATGTGCTCAAAAACGGAAATTACCTGCTTGGAGTGCACATCGCGGATGTGAGCCACTATGTGAGAGAGGATAGTCCTCTCGACAAGGAGGCGGCAAAGCGCGGCAACAGCGTCTATCTGCTAAATAAGGTGGTGCCTATGCTGCCGGCGGAGCTTTCAAATGGCATATGCAGTCTGAATCCGGGAGAGGACAGGCTGACGCTTTCCGTGGATATGGAATTTACGCCGGAGGGAGAGCTGGTAAATCATGAAATTTATGAAAGTATAATCCGTTCCGCGGCGCGCATGGTATATACAGACGTCTCGGATATGCTGGAATATTCTCAGCCGGAGCTTCTGGAAAAATATGCTTTCATCTACCCTGACTTACTAAAAATGGCAGAGCTTGCAAAAATTCTCAAAAGAAAGCGTGAGGAAAAGGGCAGTCTCGATTTTGACATCGCTGAGGCCTACATAAAGCTTGATGATGATGGCAAGGCAGCCGAAATCGGAATCGCCGAGAGGCGCAGCGCAAATAAGCTCATAGAGGAATTTATGCTGGCCGCAAATGAGACGATTGCGGAGCATTTCTACTGGATGGAGCTGCCATTTATCTACAGAGTGCACGAAAAGCCGGACAACGACAGAATCGAGGAGTTCCGGGCATTTGCGGCCGGTTTTGGGCTTTCTGTAAAGGGCAGCGCAGACAATATCCATCCGCGCACGCTTGCGGCGCTTTTGAAAAATGTGGAGGGCAAGACCTACGAAAACGTGATAAATACAGTGCTTTTGCGCTCGATGAAAAAGGCCTTCTATGATACGGAGTGCCTCGGACATTTTGGTCTGGGCTTCAAATATTACTGCCACTTCACCTCGCCGATACGCCGTTATCCGGATCTAATGATTCATCGCATAATAAAGGAGTCGATAGCAGGTCGTCTCACGGAAGCGGAAACTGCGCGGTTTCGGGAAAGGACCGAAGTTTCCGCGGCTGCGTCTTCTGCCACCGAGAGAAAGGCGCAGGAGCTCGAGCGAGAGGTAGAGAAGCTGAAGAAGGCCGAATATATGGAAAAGCGCATAGGCGAGTGCTTCGAGGGCGTTGTGAGCGGAGTGACGGCCTATGGAATGTATGTGCAGCTTGAGAATACCGTGGAGGGCCTTGTGCGGCTTGAGAGCCTTGAGGATGATTATTACAGCTACGAGCCTGAGAAATACAGGCTCATAGGGCGGCTTTCGCGCAAGACCTACAATTTGGGCGATATCGTGGATGTTGAGGTGGAAGCGGTAGATTTGTACAGAAAGGAAATTGATTTTCGACTTGCATAGCTCGGCCTACACCTACCCTCGGGACCGAACCGACTTACACATGGGGGTTCGGCCTACACCTACCCTCGGGACCGAACCGACTTACACACCTTATCTTTTTCTAAAGGTACTCATGAAGAGGATGATTACGGTGACGATTTCGAGTCTGCCTAAAATCATCAATATGGAAAGTACAAAGCGCAGCGGCGCGCTGAATATGCTGAAGTCAGCGGCAGCGGAGTGCATTACCATATTGAAGAAATTTCCTGTATTGGAAAGCGCCGCTGCGGATGCGCTCATGGTCGTCAGTATGTCGAGATCCTGCAGTGAAAGCAGCAAGGTCCCCACTATGTAGACCGAAAAATAAAGCAATATAAATGAAAGCACAAGCGATACTGTGTTTGCGGACACGGGCTTGCCGCTCATTCTGACAGGCACCACAACTCTCGGATGCAGGCGCTTGTAGAATCCGCGTCTGATCAGCTTAAAAAGTATGATTATGCGCATTACCTTGAGAGCTCCGCTTGTGGATGAGGTGCAGCCACCCACAAACATGAGTAAAAAGAGCACGCAAATGCAAAATGGCGGCCAGAAGGTGTAATTGTCAATGCTGTAGCCTGAGGTCGAGGCGGTGGATATGGTCTGGAAAAAGCCATATCTCATCGACAGTCCGAGCGAGTCATAGGTATGCGTATAGTAAAGCGCAAGCGAGACAGCAAGTCCGCTGAAAAACAAAATGCAAAGGTAGACGCGCAGCTCCGCGTCTTTAAAGAAATCCCGCAGCTTGCCCTGCCAGATATAGGCATAGAGCATAAAGCTTGTGGTGGACAAAACCGAGAAAATACTCATAACCGACTCGATGTATACGCTGTCAAAATAGCGCAGCCCGCTTGTGTGTGTAAAGAGACCGGCTGTGCTTATATTGCCCATGGAATTTATGAGCGCTTCAAAAGGCGTCATTTCGCTCAGCAGCAGGAGCAAAAATTCCGCGACTGTAAAGCAAAAGTACGTGAGATAGAGGATTTTCGCGGAGTCCGACATTCTGCTCGAAAGCTTGTCTACCGTAGGTCCGGGAGCCTCCGCTCTGATTATTTTCTGCCCGCTTATTCCGAGAGCCGGCATAATCGAAATCGCAAATACAAGTATTCCCATACCGCCCAGCCAGTGAGACATGGCCTTCCACATCATTACGCTCCTCGGCATGAGCTCTACATGCGATACCGTGCAGCCCGTGGTTGTGAATCCAGCCACAGACTCAAAAAACGCGTCGATAAAGGAGGCGGCATATCCCGAGGCCATATATGGAATTGCGCCCACAAGCGAGATCGCGGTCCAGCACATGGCGACGATTATATAACCTTCTCTAAGATTCAAGCCGGTTTTTTCGGCGTATATTCTTTTGGATATGACAAGGCCTGCGAGTGCGGAAACGGCGCAGCACCAGCCAAAGGCGAGAGCGCAGGACGTTTCGCCGTAGAAAAGGGCGACGAAAACAGAAGGTATCATGGCTATGCCGGATACCGCAAGTATCACGCCCAATATTTTTATTATAACAGGATAATTCAGCTTCATATTTTTCTAACCAACTAATTCGGATTCCAAAATCTATTTGAAAACAGCATAAAAAACGCGAAAATTTCTAATCTGCCCGCTATCATCAAGGCTTCAAGCAAAAGCTTTGCCCAGGCAGAGGTGCCGAGATACAAAAGCTCATGTCCCCCTGATGTGAAGGCAGGCCCTACATTTCCAAGGCAGGAGATGACGCTGCTCAGACTTGATGTAAAATTTGCGCCGTCGAGCGAAATCAAAAGAGTGCCTATAAATATTGTCGCTATATAAAGCAGTAAAAAATTTAAAACGGCGATCACGTTATCTGAAGGGATCTTCCGCTCTGAAATTTTGATAGGCACCACAGCATTCGGATGCAGCCGCACGGCAATGCCTCTATGCACATACTTGACGGCGATCATTGTGCGCACGCACTTTGCGCCCCCTCCAAAGGAAAGGGAGCAGGAGCCCGAGAGCATCAGCCCAAGCAGGATAAGCTTGCAAAATGTGGGCCAAAGGGAAAAACCTGTAGTGGTCATGCCCGTTGTGGTCGCAATGGAGACTACATGAAAAAGCCCCGAAAGCAAGTTCATCTCAGTTGTGGAGTTTACATAGCTCCCTCGCCCCGAAAGAGAGACGAGATCGAAGCCGACAAGCAGCGCAGTTGCCGCAATAATCAAAAGATAGCATTTTGTCTCTTCATCCTTAAAAACTACGCTGCTGCCCTCGCGGAACGCCTTGTAATAGAGCAGAAAATTGAGGGAGCCTATTATCATGAAGAGCATCAGCACAAATTGTACATATTCTGAGGTGCCTGCCGCAATGCCGAGAGAGGCGACTGAGTCGGAGTGACTGCCAAAGCCCCCGTTGCTGATGGAGGAGAGCGAGTATATTACACAGTCGAAGCGTCCGACAAGTCCCACGCGAAGCATCAGCATTTCAAGGATCGTAGCGCCCGTGTAGAAGCTTAAGAGGAAACTGCCTATGCTTTTGAGCTTCGGAGTGAGCTCGCGAAGGCGCGGGACAGGGGATTCGTAGGCGGACAGCTCGCTTGCGGACAGCCCGAGGTTCGAAAAGAGAACCGTTGAAAACAGGAGTATTGCAAGGCTTCCGAGCCATTGCATGAGGCTGCGCCAGAGAATTACGCTGCGAAAGGCGCTTTCGGGATATTCAATCAGCGTGGCGCCGGTAGAGGTCATGGCTGATACCGCTTCGAAAAAGGCATCGAAGTAGCTTTCGAATGTGCCGCAGGCATACATGGGGATTGCACCCAAAAAAGACATAATGAGGTAAAAAAGGGATACAATAAGAAAACCCTCTCTTATCATCATTCGATGATTTCGGGGTTTGCAGAAAAGGGCGATGAGCAGGCCTGCTACGCCGCAGCAAAGGGCTGTCAGTAAAAATGTACTGAGGCAGGCAGGCTCCTTATATATGTATGCTGTAATTGCGGGAAGCAGCATCGCGCCGCCGAAAATGGCGACTGCTGTCCCGAGCAGTCTTGCGGCTGCGGTATAATTTAAGTCCATTAAAAATCTCTCCGCCTATTTGAACAGGCCGGTGCTGCCACCGGTGCGCAGTAGTTTTTCGAGCTCAGGAAGCTCAGTAAGAAGGCATATTATAATGACCTTGTCGCCTTCCTTTATGACGGTATTTCCGTTTGGTATGATGACGTTTTTGCCCCTGTGCACCGCGGCTATGAGCATTCCCTGCGGAAGCTTCAGATTGCGCAGCGGTTCGCCCACAAATTTCATTTGCGGAGAGGCGATGATTTCAGTGATTTCGGCCTGACCCTGTATGAGCTGCGAGGAGAGCACTGTCTTGCCGCCCTGTATGAAGCGCAGTATGGTGCTTGTCGTGATATCGAGCGGATTCAGCGCCATGTCTATGCCCATATGCTCGATGAGCGGCACGTAGCTTTCACGGCTTATCTTTGCGATAACTTCGTCTATGCCGCGCTGCTTTGCGATGAGCGCGAGCATAAGGTTGTTTTCATCGTAGCCTGTGGCGGTCACTACGGCGTCCATGTCATCGATATTTTCCTCCACAAGAAGCTCTATGTCGGTGGCATTGCCATGGAGCACCATGACATTGCTGTTGAGTCTGGTGGACAGGTATTGGCATCTGGCCTTGTCCGATTCTATGATCTTTACGGAAGCGCCAAATTCAGAAAGCTTACGCGCAAGGAATAGTCCGGTCTTGCCACCGCCTATTATCATGACTTTTTTGATATTTGTATACTTTCCGTGCTCGTGTACCTTGGAATTGAGAGCCATGATAGGAGCCCTCTCTCCGATTACATAAAGGCCGTCCGCTTCCTCGACTATGGTATTGCCGTGAGGTATGATGACCTTGCCGTTTCTGGATATGCCTACGACCAGCATATTTGGGAGAGCCTCGCCTATCTCTGCCATGGATAGACCTATGAGCTTTCTCATCCTGTATGCGTGAAATTCCAGCAGAGAAACCTTGCCGCTGGAAAAGATTCCATTTCCAAGCGTATACTTTTCTGCCAGATACTTGTAGATTTCTGTGCTTATGAGCAGATCGGGATTGACTATGCTGTCTATGTGCATGGTCTCTTTGATAAAGTCAAATTGATTTACATGCTCAGGGTCTCTGACTCTTGCGATTACCTTTGAGCAGCCGAGGCTTTTCGCGGCCGAGGCTATAAATATATTTTTCTCGTCATCCGCGGTGGCCGCCAGGAGGTAGTCGTAGTTTTTTATACCCATCTCCTCGAGGCTGCTTATCTGCTTGCCGTTTGCGGTGACTGTCATGATATCTGTTTGTGAGGACAGGCGCTGCAAAGCCTCGCTATCCTTGTCCATAACCGTGACGGAGTAATTTCCGCCCTCGAGGGCTTCTACGACGTTTCCGCCGAGCTTCCCCGCACCTATTATTGCGATACGCATTTCTTTTTCCTTCTTTTTAAGACTAATACAATATCGAAGCCTTGGCCACAAAGCCTCAAATATAGAGTATATTGTATACTCATGTACAGAATATATCAACACCTATTTTTAATGTTTTATATTTCCGAATCTTTCAAACATTGGGCGGGGAGGGACATAAAGGAAAGACGTCGCGTTTACGGGATTTACGCATTTACCTCGGGGACAAAAAGTGCTATAATTTAACAGATTAGAAATTGAAGGGACTATAAAAGGAAAGGAAATATACATTCAAAATGATAAAACTGATTGCACTTGATTTGGACGGAACCACGCTTACAAGCGATAAAAGGCTGACCGAGCGCACGCAAAGGGCACTCGAGACGGCTATAGAGCGCGGCGTGCATGTTGTGGCCGCGACAGGCAGGACGCTCGGCGCGCTCCCGAAGGAAATTTTGAAAATAAAAGGACTGAATTACGCGCTCACCTCAAATGGAGCCTGCATAAATGACCTCAATGAAGGAAAGCTCATATACGCAAATTGCATATCGCCTGCCGCGCTTATCAAGGCTTCGGATCTCATTTTGCGCTATGCGTACATATACGACTATATGGTGGAGGCCTTCAGCGAGGGCAATGCCTATATGGAACAGCGCCACTATCATAATGTAAATTCTTACGGGCTTGGAAAGACTCATGTGGATTACATCCTCGAGACTCGAAAACCTGTCAAGGATCTCTTCTCCTTTATGCTTGCGCATAAGAATACAATTGAAAATATAAATATAAATTTCAATTCTCAAGCCGAAAAGGCGGCGATGCTTCCGGTGCTTGGGCAGCTTGAGGATGTGAGTCTTACAAGCTCCTTTGAGCATAATATCGAGATTGGCGGCGCTACCACAAGCAAGGCAGAGGCGATTTCCCAGCTTTGCAAAATTTTAGGATTTGAGATGAGCGAGGTGATGGCCTGCGGAGATAGTCCAAATGATATGCCTATGCTTGAGGCTGCGGGAACGGCGGTAGCCATGGGCAATGCCAAGGACGAGCTCAAGAGAGTAGCTTCCTATATCGCGCCTACAAATGACGAGGATGGCGTAGCAGAGGCTGTGGAGCGCTTTGTATTGAACTTGTAAGCTTCTCTATACATGACAAAATATATGACAAAAACTCCTTTCAGTAGCAGCAAAACACAAAAAGCTGTTGCAAAGAGGAGTTTTTTTTATACAAACTTGACAGCAGGAAAACAATGTGCTAAAATACAGTAAATGGAATTCAAAAAGACAATTACCAAATATATCTAAAAAATGGAAGTGAAAAGCTTCGTCCTTAAAATCTCAGCTTACGCTTATGTTGCAGATATTGCAGATGGGAGAAAAATATGGAAAAAAGCGCGGGCTCGCAAGAGTCATGTAAGCCGGAAATAAATCCAAAAAGTAATGATACAGGCAGGGCAAAGCGGAATCCGAAAAGGAAAAATCCTGAAAATCAGGAGGCGGACAGACGCAAGAAAAGTCTCGGAAAGCGCGGCGAGGACGCCGCGGCGCGATATCTGGAGGCTTGCGGTCATGTTATAATTGCCAGAAATTTTCGCTGTCGAAGCGGGGAGCTTGATATAGTCGCAAGGGATTTTAGCGATGGCAGCCTTGTATTCATAGAAGTAAAGACCAGAAGAAGTATTAGCTTCGGCCTGCCCTGTGAAGCGGTAACGCCGGAGAAACGCGCGCATCTCAGGCGCGCCGCGGAGACGTATATGGCATATACGGGTTGCATTGATGAATTGTGCCGCATGGATGTGATTGAACTTATTGTAAAAAAGGATAAATTTTACCTGCGACATCTAAAAAACTGCTTCTAAATGAAAACGTGTGAAAGGAGAATTCCTATGCTTTCAAAAATTTTGACCGGTGCTCTTGCAGGACTTGAGGCCGGACTTGTGACTGTGGAGACCGATATGTCGGCGGGCCTTCCAGCGCTTACAATTGTAGGCCTTCCTGACGCTACGGTAAGAGAGTCAAAGGAGCGCATACGCTCTGCCATTGAAAATTCCGGATTTGACTTTCCACATCGCAGAATCACAATAAATCTCGCGCCTGCCTCTTCAAAAAAAGAAGGAAGTCACTTCGATCTGCCTATAGCGCTTGGTATCCTTGATTATGTGGGAGATATGCGACGCGTGCGGCTTGAAAAAACAGCTTTCATAGGAGAGCTTTCTTTGGATGGCACGGTAAATCGAATCGATGGCGCGCTTCCCCTTGTCATAGGGCTCAGACGTAGCGGGATAAGGACAGTAGTGCTGCCAAAGGCAAATATCTTCGAAGCATCGGTGATTCGCGATATGGAATTTGTACCTGTCTCAAGCCTTGCGGAGGTGGTCAGCTATATGACGGCGGAAGATTCGGATGCCGAAAGAATGACATATTTCCCTCAAAATGAAAACTCCCTCGCGTATGAGGACAGGAGTACTTCTTGCGGAAACGGCGCCGTTTCCGCAATGGATTACGGTGAAATCTTTGGGCAGGAGGCCATGAAACGCGTAATGACGATATGCGCCGCGGGAGCTCACGGCCTTGTGATGGTGGGACCTCCCGGCTCGGGAAAGAGCATGCTTGCCAAGCGATTGCCGACGATATTGCCGCCGCTCACATACGAGGAGATGCTCGAATGCACGCAAATCTACAGTGTGGCCGGGAAGCTGTCGGAGACCTTGCCTATGATAAGTGAAAGGCCGTTTCGGGCGCCGCATCATTCCATCACGCAATCCGCGCTTATGGGCGGAGGTTATAAGCCGAGGCCGGGAGAGATTTCGCTGGCGCACAACGGTGTACTATTTTTGGATGAGCTTCCTGAATTTTCTACAAAAGTAATAGAAACGCTGAGGCAGCCGATTGAGGACGGGCAGGTTGTAATCACAAGGCAGGGCGGAAATCTGACCTTTCCTTGCAGATGCATACTCATAGCGGCGAGCAATCCTTGTCGCTGCGGGTATTACGGTGACAGCAGACATCGCTGCACTTGCTCGGCGTCTTCGGCTGAGAGCTATATGAATAAGCTGTCCGGGCCGCTGCTTGAGAGGATGGATTTGCAGGCAGAGGTGCGGGCTGTGGAATATGCCGAAATATTGAAATTTAAGCTGGAGGCTATGGAGTGCAGGAAGCCGCAAAATCTGACTTCGGCACAGATGCGCGAGATGGTCATGAGGGCGATTGAGATTCAAAGACAGCGTTATAAAGATGAGGGGATTTTATATAATTCGCAGCTTACGAATCATCTCATCGACAAATATTGCGATATAGACAATGAAGGGGAAGCTTTCATAAAATCGGTCTTTGATAAGTTTGCGCTGAGTGCGCGTACATACAATAAGGTTTTGAAGGTGGCGCGGACGATTGCGGATCTTGAGGGCGCGGAGAACATCGGGGTGGCGCACCTTGCGGAGGCAGTAAATTACAGGCAGCTCGACAGAAGGAGAAGGTAGGCGGCAGATAATAAGAGAATGTAGGCAGCAGATAAAAAGAGGCGAAGGAGAAGCAAGCAGATAAGCCATAGAAAAGGGGAATGGGAGAAATGGAAAGCATAGACAGAGATAGAAATCCGCAAAGCAGGCCGGCCGAAAGCCCACAGGAAAGCCAAAACCGGCAGAGCGGGCCGGGCACAGATATATGGCCGAAAAAGCGAATATTTGGGCAGGAAATATTTGAAATCACTCCGGAGGACGCAAATTATCCGGAGCTTTTGCATATGATAAATGACAAGCCAAAGAAGCTCTATTATACCGGCGATATCTCAGCTCTCTCCGGAATTTGCGTATCCGTGGTGGGCTCGCGCCATGCTACCGATTATGGCAGATGGGCAGCCTTTGAAATAGGAAAGAGACTTGCTCAATGCGGAGTTACTGTGGTGAGTGGAATGGCCTCGGGTATAGATTCCTTTGCGCATAAGGGCGCGCTTGAGGCAGGCGGCATGACAGCAGCGGTGCTCGGCTGCGGACTGGATATTTGCTTCCCGAAGATGAATAGGCTCCTTATGGAAGAAATTGCAAATAAAGGCGTCTTGCTCTCTGAATATCCGCTCGGCACAGAACCTGCGCGCTTTACATTTCCTAGGAGAAATCGTATAATAAGCGGAGTGTCCGCGGCGACTGTTGTGGTGGAGGCGGGACTTGGAAGCGGCTCACTCATTACGGCAGAAAAAGCGGCGGATCAGGGCAGAGCCGTATACGCGGTGCCCGGAAATATCAATAATCTCTATAGCATCGGTACAAATAAGCTCATAAGAGACGGTGCAATCGGAATCTGCGTAATTGACGATATAATAGCGGATCTTGGGCTTTTGGGAGAGGCGCAAACGGCGACTGCGGAGCTCGGCGCGGAGGAACTTCGGGTGCTTGCGGCGGTAGGCGGCGGAGGGGAGACGACGATAGATAGTATTTGTGAGAAAACTCTGATGACACCTGGAAAAATCACCGGAATTGTAACCGTTTTGGAAATGAAAGGCTATCTTCATACAGAACTTGGAAAAATTTTTGTTGCAAAATAAGGGAATTCTTAATATAATTTCATCTTAGAAGGTTCGGCCTACACCTACCCTCGGGACCGAATCGACTTACACATGGATGTTCGGCCTACACCTACCTGCGGAACCAAATGACTTGCACATGGTTCCGCAGGCAGCTTAGGCCTCACTGTATATGTAAAATTTTGAAATTGTTTCGCATGGAGCATATCACCAATAACATATAGGAGAACAAAGATGGCTAATGCAAAAAAGACACTTGTAATAGTAGAGTCGCCGTCAAAGGCTAAGACCATTGGAAAATTCTTGGGCTCAAGTTACAAGGTTGTGGCCTCTGTGGGTCACGTGAGAGATTTGCCGAAGAGCAAATTGGGCATAGATATAGAAAATAATTATGAACCGAAATATATTTCGATTCGAGGAAAGGGCGATTTGATAAAATCGCTGAAGAAGGACGCGAAGGAAGCCGGCAAGGTATATCTGGCTACTGACCCTGACCGTGAGGGTGAGGCCATTTCCTGGCATCTTGCATATCTTTTGGGTATAGATGAAAAGACTCCTTGTAGAATAGTATTCAATGAGATTACGAAGGGTGCCATTCAAAATGCCGTAAAAAATCCGCGTGCGATAGATACAAGTCTTGTAGATGCTCAGCAGGCCAGAAGAGTGCTCGACAGGCTCGTGGGATATCAGATAAGTCCGCTTCTTTGGAGAAAGATAAGACCGGGACTTTCAGCGGGTCGCGTGCAGTCCGCCGCGCTCAAGATGATATGCGACAGAGAAACTCTCATAAAGTCATTTGTGCCGAAGGAATATTGGAATATTACGGCAGTTCTCGAGGCGAAGAAGGCCTTCAATGCTCAGCTTGCGGAATACAAAGGAAAGAAAATAAGCATAGATAATAAGGAACAGGCTGATTCCATACTTTCGGATTTAAAGAAGAATCCGTTTGTCGTGGCAAAGCTTGAGGAAAAGGAGCGCGTAAAGAAGCCTTATGCGCCGTTTACGACAAGCAGTCTGCAGCAGGAAGCCTCTACAAAGCTGAATTTCCGCACAAAGAGAACCATGCAGGTGGCACAGCAGCTGTACGAGGGCGTAGACATCAAGGGAAAGGGCACGGTCGGTCTTGTGACGTACATAAGGACGGACTCCGTGCGTATATCAGAGGAAGCAAAGAAAGCCGCGGCTGCATATATAACAGAAAGATTTGGCAAGGAATATCTTGGAAATAATTTCTATTCAAATAAAAAGAAGGATGTGCAGGATGCTCATGAGGCCATCAGGCCGAGCTATGTGGAGCTTGCGCCGGACGATATAAAGGACTCGCTCACAAAGGATCAATACAGCCTGTATAAGCTGATCTGGAACCGCTTCATGGCAAGCCGCATGAGCGCCGCGGTGTTTGACGCCGTTTCCGCGGAGATAAAAAACGGAGACTACGGATTCAGAGCAAGCGGCTCAAAGCTGAGATTCGACGGATATCTCAAGGTCTATAAGGATACGGCGATAGACGACAAGGAGAAGCAGCTTCCGCCGCTTTCTGAGGGACAGGAGCTTAAGCTCTTGGATTTGCAAGGCACGCAGAATTTTACGCAGCCGCCATCAAGGTATACCGAGGCTTCGCTGATAAAGGATTTGGAGGAGAAGGACATAGGCAGGCCTTCCACCTATGCGCCTATTGTGGGGACGCTTCTTGACAGAAAATACATAGAGAGGGAGAAAAAGACACTGCTTCCAACGGATTTGGGCTTTGTGGTGACGGATCTAATGAGCACATATTTCAAGGAAATTGTGGATGTGAGCTTTACTGCCGGCATGGAGGACAAGCTCGACGATGTAGAGCTTGACAAGATTCCATGGAAGAGTGTTGTGGGTGATTTTTACTCAACGCTTAAGGTTGAGCTCGAATATGCCGACAGCAAGATTGAGAAGGTGAAGCTTGAGGATAAGCTTTCGGACGAGGTCTGCGAGCTCTGCGGAAAGCCGATGGCCTTTAAAATGGGACGTTTCGGCGAATTTTTGGCGTGCACAGGATATCCTGAATGCAAAAATACAAAGCCTATACTAAAGAGCACAGGTGTAAAGTGCCCTGTCTGCGGCAAGGACATAGTGGCCAGAAAGAGCAAGAAAGGTAAGCTTTTCTACGGCTGCAGCGGTTATCCTGACTGCAATCAGGTATTTTGGTATAAGCCGAGCAATAAAACGTGCCCGAAGTGCGGCTCGCTTCTTTTGGAGAGAAAGCTGAAGGGCAGCAAATACACGTGCTCAAACAGTGAGTGCGACTACAAAGAATAGGGGGATTTTGAACTAAATGGAACAATTTCACGCGACGACTATATGCGCTGTAAGAAGAGGTCCTGACGATATTTGCATAGGCGGAGACGGTCAGGTCACTATGGGCGAGCATACTATAATGAAGTATGGCGCAAAAAAAGTAAGAAAAATATATAAGAATCAGGTGCTTTCAGGCTTTGCGGGTACGGTCTCGGATGCTTACGCGCTTACGGAGATGTTTGAAAAGAAGCTCGAGGAACACGGCGGAAATCTCAAAAGAGCGGCAGTTTCCCTGGCTCAGGCATGGCGCTCGGACAAGGGCATGAGAAACCTGGAGGCGCTTATGATAGTAGCCGATAAAAATGATCTTTTGGTAGTATCTGGCACAGGCGAGGTCATAGTGCCGGATCAGGATTTTGTGGCCATAGGCTCCGGCGGAAACTTCGCTTATTCCGCGGCAAACGCTCTGTTCAACAATACGGATATGAGCGCCGAGGAGATCGTGAGGGAGTCCCTGCGCATAGCGGCTTCGATTTGCGTATATACAAATGACCATGTGTCGGTAGAAAAGCTGTAAAGGAGGACTTTGAAATGGCAAATACACTTTATAGTATGACTCCGAAGCAAATCGTGCAGGAGCTGGATAAATATATAATCGGACAGGATGAGGCGAAGAAATCAGTTGCGGTAGCGCTCAGAAACAGATACAGAAGAAGTCTGCTCCCTGAGGAGATGCGCGAGGAGATTACGCCGAAAAACATTTTGATGATGGGACCTACGGGAGTAGGAAAGACGGAGATCGCAAGGAGACTCGCAAAGCTCATGGATGCGCCTTTCGTAAAAGTAGAGGCTACGAAGTTTACGGAAGTGGGCTACGTGGGAAGAGATGTGGATTCCATGGTAAGGGATCTTGTGGAAGCCTCCATAAGAATTACAAAGCAGAGCAAGCTTGCTGAAAAATATTCCGTAGCAGAGGAGATTGCAGAGGAAAAGATAATACAGGCCATAATTCCGGACAAGAAAAAGACAACGGGCGGCGGCACTGGCACTATCAGAAGTCCTTTCGACTTTATCATGAACAATGCCGGATATCAGTCCCAAAAGCAGCAATATGAGCAGAAGCAGCTTGAGGGCGAAAATCAGCAGACCGGAGATACTGAGCTTGCAAGAGAGCAGGTGAGACAGCAGCTTAAGGACGGCCTTTTGGAGGAGCAGTATATCGAAATCGAGGTGACTGAAGCGCCTAAGGGCAATCAGCTGGATATGAGCAATGAGGGCATGAGCATAGCTATCGGGAATATTTTCGGAGATATGATGCCTCAAAAGAAAAAGCGCAAGAAGGTAAAGGTAAAGGACGCACGCAAGATTCTCACGGAGCAGGAGGCGCAGAATCTCCTTGACATGGATCAGGTGACTGAGGAGGCGCTTCAAAACGCTGAGCAAAATGGCATAATCTTTATCGATGAAATAGACAAGATCGCATCAGGCTCAGGCTATCGCTCGGGTGCGGATGTATCCCGCGAGGGTGTGCAGCGTGATATTCTTCCTATAGTAGAGGGCAGTGTTGTAAATACGAAGTATGGCCCGGTAAAGACAGATCACGTGCTTTTTATAGGTGCTGGTGCTTTCCATACGGCAAAGCCTACGGATCTTATTCCTGAGCTTCAGGGAAGATTCCCGGTAAGGGTGGAGCTTGAAAATCTGACTCGCGAGAGCTTTCTAAAGATTCTTACGGTGCCTGAAAACGCTCTTATAAAGCAGCACAAGATGCTCCTTGAGACAGAGGGTATAAAGGTGGAATTCACAGATGAAGCCATAGAAGAAATCGCAAACATGGCCTTTCTTATGAACGAGCAATCAGAAAACATAGGCGCAAGAAGGCTGCATACGATTCTTGAAAAGCTGCTTGAGGACATTTCCTTCAATATTCCTGAAATGGAAGAGGAGAAGGTCACGATAGACAGGGCTTATGTACAGGAAAAATTCGCTGAGAAGATACATCCGGAGGATTTGGACAGGTATATACTCTAAGCCGGGACTGACATCTTACACAAAAATCAAATCGCAAATTAGTAAAATAAAGCCACAATCGGCAGCAAAACTGTTCGAATTGTGGCTTTTGTCGCCACAAGCGTAAATTTTTTGAAAAATTAGAAAAACCACTTGAAAAATTTCAAATAATTATGTAGAATTAGAATGCGCAGTGAAATATTGTAATTTTTGTGCTAATCCGTGTGAAATTTTTGCCCTTTGGAGAATTTGAGCGGGCAAAACGGCGGAATGGAGATTTTTATAAAAGGAGACAAAAGGGAAATGGGAAAGAATATTCTGGCAAAGATAAGAAAGCTGAATTGGGTACTTCAGGAGAGTACAACAGGCGCTTTTTCCTTCAATGAGCTTTGCAATATATTGAGTGATATGATGGACTCAAATGTCTATATTGTAAATAGAAACGGCAAGGTAATAGGCGTACATTATAAGATCAGATCTGACAGCTCTACTGTATCAGATCCTGAGACAGGCATTGAAAAGTTCCCAAGCGAGTACAATGAGGAGCTTTTGAAGGTAATGAGCACAAAGCCGAATCTGAAGGGCGAGGATGCTCTGCAGATCTTCAAGTATGATTATGATACCTATGACAAGCTCCACACCGTAATACCTATTATAGGTGGCGGTCAGAGATGGGGCACTCTTGTACTTACAAGATATTCTCCGGAATTCAATGACGAGGATCTTGTAATGGGCGAGTACGGCGCGACTGTTGTCGGACTTGAGATTCAGAGGAGAAAGTCCCTTGAGGCGGAGGAAGAAGCAAGAAGCAGAGCTATGGTTCAGATGGCGATAGGTACGCTCTCTTATTCCGAGCTTGAGGCTGTACAGCAGATTTTTGCTGAGCTTGATGGCAAGGAAGGCCTTCTTGTAGCGAGCAAGATTGCGGATCGTTCCGGAATCACTCGTTCTGTTATAGTAAACGCGCTGCGTAAGCTTGAAAGCGCGGGCATTATCGAGTCGAGATCCCTCGGAATGAAGGGTACGCATATCAAAATTTTGAATGACAAGTTCTATGAGGAATTGAATAAGACCGATATGTAGGCGGAGTATGCTGATAGAAGCATACTAAGGTTGGGATGCATTGGAAAAAGTCGACTTTTGAGGCAAGCACCTTGGGAGGCGACTTTTTTATATGCATATTTGCGTTTTTCGCAGAAAATATTCTTGTTTAGTCAAAAAATGTGATATTATAGGGTTATGCTTAGATTTAATGAAAACAATGAAGTTATACAAAATGATGAATGCAGAGCGATACTTGTAGGTCTTGAGCTTGCGGAGGATATAAGCTATTCGATGGAGGAACTTTCAGGGCTTGCGGGCGCGGCCGGAGCGGAGGTGCTCGGCGAGCTTATACAGAGGCTGGAACGCCCGAATAAGGCTACTTTCATAGGCAAGGGCAAGGTGGAGGAGCTTGCGGAGATGTGCCGGAATATGGAGGCCGACACGGTGATTTTCAACGATGAGCTTTCGGGAATACAGCTTCGAAATCTTGAGGAGGCGCTGGATGTACGCGTAATCGATAGGACTATCCTAATCCTCGACATATTTGCGGCTCGGGCGGCTTCGCGTGAAGGCAAGCTGCAGGTAGAGCTTGCCCAGCTGCAATACAGACTGCCGAGACTCACAGGCTTTGGAAAATCACTTTCACGTCTTGGAGGAGGTATAGGCACGCGCGGACCGGGCGAAAAGAAGCTCGAAACCGACCGGCGTCATATAGCCCGCAGAGTTGACGATATAAAGGCGGAGCTTTCGCAGGTAAAAAATACCAGAAATGTCCAGAGAGCCAGACGCGAAAAGTCAGAGCTTCCTGTGGTGGCGCTTGTAGGATATACCAATTCAGGAAAATCAGCACTGATGAACCGCTTACTTTCAATGACAGAAAAGGAAGAAAAAGCTGTATTTGAAAAAAATATGCTTTTTGCCACGCTCGACACCTCGCAGCGCAAGATAAAGCTGGATTCGAATCACGAATTTATACTGATAGATACGGTGGGTTTTGTCAGCAAGCTGCCTCACTCGCTTGTGAACGCGTTCAAGGCGACGCTTGAAGAGGTCAATTACGCCGATCTTTTGCTGCACGTCGTAGATTCGTCTTACACGAATTATGATTTCCACATAGGAGTAACTGACCACGTCCTCAAGGAAATCGGCGCAGAGGGCAAAAATAAGCTTCTGGTGTACAACAAAATCGACCTGTTAGAGTCCTTGCCGGAAACGGCGGGAGGCGCGGACACCATCGAAGTTTCCGCAAAGACCGGAGAAAACATCGATAAGCTCCTGGAAGAAATCAAGAAAAGAGCTTTTTCGGATCGCATAGTAGCGCGGCTTTTGATACCTTACAGCAGAGGCGACATTTCTTCGTATATTTGCGAGAAGACCAAGGTAATTTCAATGGATTACGAGGCTGAGGGCACCAGCTTTACGGCGGAGCTTTCGCAGGCGGACTACAATAGATTGGAAAAATATGTAATCGAAGAATGAGTGGATGCAGAGGTCTGAATTGATTTATACGGAATAGAGGGAGGAGCTGCTTTACATGGAGCAGCCGGCAGAGCTGCTTTGGATGAAATTGAGATTTTGATTTTTGCATTGGGGATTGAAAAAACAGGAAATGAGCGAGTATAGATATAAGACGGTGGCAGGGCCGGGCGAGGCGGAGCAGATAATAGAAAAATCAAGGTTTATAGCTTATGTCGCGCCTGCTGAGACAAGGGAGGAAGCGGAGAGCTTTATAGCTTCTGTGCGCGCAAGGCATAAGGATGCCACGCATAATGTGCCGGCGATGGTGATCGGTGACAAATTTCAAATTCAATGGGGCTCGGATGATGGCGAGCCACAGGGGACTTCGGGTGCGCCGATAGTGCAGATGCTTGTAAAGGAAGGTCTCACAAATGTCGCGGTGGTAGTGACCAGGTATTTTGGGGGCATAAAGCTCGGTACAGGCGGGCTTGTGCGCGCGTATACGGGTAGCGCAAAGCTGGGTCTTGCGGCGGCCGGCATATGCGGCGTCAGGGATATGTCCGTGCTTACGGCGAGGCTTGATTATACATACCTGAGTCGTTTGCAAAATATGGCGCAGAAGGGGGAAGGCGACTTCTCTATAAGGAATATCGTCTATGAGGATAAGCTGACGATGGAGCTTGTCTGCGAGCCGGAAAACCTGGAGAATTTGAAGGCTTTGCTCTCTGATATCACAGGCGGCAGCAGGGAGCTTTTAAAAGAAAATACCGAATTAGCAAAAATAATTGTTGACAGGTAGCGGGCACTGTGGTAATATAGTTTTTGCTTGCGGATGACAACTTTGAACATCTCAGCAAGCAAGCATTTTCCGAGGTAGCTCAATGGTGGAGCAGGCGGCTGTTAACCGCAAGGTCGAGGGTTCGAGCCCCTCCCTCGGAGCCAGTCTTTCAAGGAAGATCCCGCAGAGGGGATCGAACCCGAGAGGGCATAAAGCTCCGGTTCAAAAAACTTTTTAAAAAAACTTTTAAAAAGTGCTTGACAAGAAATACGAAATGCTGTATAGTTAATAAATGTGCCGAGCAAATAAAAATGCTTGAAAACATGGGAGTTTAGCTCAGCTGGGAGAGCATCTGCCTTACAAGCAGAGGGTCATAGGTTCGAGCCCTATAACTCCCACCAAATGCGGTCCGGTAGTTCAGTTGGTTAGAATGCCAGCCTGTCACGCTGGAGGTCACCGGTTCGAGCCCGGTTCGGATCGCCAATTTTTAAGAATTTTGAACGCAAACGCACACATGCTGGTGTGGCTCAACGGTAGAGCAGCTGATTTGTAATCAGCAGGTTGGGGGTTCGATTCCCTCCACCAGCTCCAATTTTTAAAAGAAGCAAAAAGAGGGAATCGAACCCGAAAGGGCTCGAGCGGCCAGGACGAAAGCACGGTGTGCTTTCGGACAAGCGAGAGGTCCAAGCCGACTGAAAGAGGAGGCGCAGGACGGCAGCTGCGAAGCAGATGCGAATTCCCTCCACCAGCTCCAATTTTTAAAAGAAGCAATTAGCTCCAATTTTTAAAAAACAAAACAACATTGTCGAGGGATTCCCGAGTGGCCAAAGGGGGCGGACTGTAAATCCGTTAGCTGAG
>CAVHIG010000017.1:0-33640 GCA_963636105.1 Anaerovoracaceae bacterium | reverse complement strand
GAGAGATGTACAGCGGACACCAGAGCAACGGCATATTCGCAGTCGATTTGTCCGACATGACCGCCACAACAGGAATCATCAGCTATAACTCTCATTCCTTCGACCAGCGTGTCACACCTTACGGAGAAGATGGATTTTTGCTGGAAAGCCTTGGCGACTGCTATCCAAGAGCCTTTACCACAGTCGTCACCGATGCCTCTCACTCACTTAATGGAACGGAAACCTTCCATTTCTGGGTAGAAGAGGACGCATATAGTCTTTGGAACATGTACCAGCTGAACACCACCCGCGCACGCCTCGGCAACATTCTCGAGACGTCCTCCGGTGCAGCACTGGTCGCTGCTTCCGCGCGGTCGCTTTCCGAAAATGCGGAAAACGAGCCTTATGACGTATTCGTGCAGGTTTTCGACCCGACAGAAGACGGCTCCGACGCTGGCGCATATGTCACCTCCGGCACACGCAGCGGCATTGCCGGCCGAAACGGCAATGAAAATGTTACCGATTACGGCGTTTCCTGGCTTACCAATTTGGCCGGTACCGGAAAGCGTTTGAATGAGATTCAGGCAGTCTCCTTGGATTCAGACACCATCGCGGTTCTGTACGAACTGTATCAGGACGGTGTCTTTGACTCCACCTGGTACCTTCTGCTGAACGGGGACGGCTCAGTCCGGCAAGAAGCCGTAAACATCGGCAAGGTTCGGCTAAATCAGGATGAAGACCCCGTCTATGCCCAGGGTGCAATCCAGTGGGTCTCCAATCGACCATATAGCCTGGATAGCACGGACACGGTGTATCTCAACGCACTGCTCCCGGCATCGGATTTTGAAATATCGGATGATGATTTTCTCAGCTGGAATTTAAACAGGCTGCAGGATGTCTCCGAGAACGCTTACTATTTTGATGCTGTCGCCTGGGCACTGCGCAGCGGCGTAACCTCCGGCACGGACGATACCCATTTCAGTCCAAACGCTCTCTGCACCCGTGCGCAGATCGTGACCTTCCTGTGGCGCGCTTCCGGATCGCCTGTTGTAAACTACTCTATGAATCTGAGCGATGTTCCGAAAAATGCGTACTATGCTGAGGCAGTGCGCTGGGCTCTGAGTGAGGGCATCACCTCCGGCACCACGGAGACTACCTTCAGCCCTGATGGCACCTGCACCAGAGCGCAGGCCGTGACCTTCCTCTACCGCGCCTCCGGCAGTCCTGCGGTCAGCGGCGGCAGCACTGACTTTGCCGATGTGGCGGACGGCGCCTATTATGCGAATGCCGTCAAGTGGGCGGCGACCGAAGGCGTCACTGCGGGCACCAGCCCTGACACCTTCAGCCCGGACAAGTACTGCATCCGCGCCCAAATCGTGACCTTCCTGTGGAGAGCGATGGCAGAGTAAGCATTGAAAACGCGGGATCTTGTATTTGATTTTTGTATTTGATTTTATTTTATTTTATTTACTACGCCAATTTACCCTTCGATAGTATGCGACGGGCAAAAGGGCGCAATACAAAGGAGCAAAAAGTATGAAAAAGAAAATTGTATTATTACTATCTCTATCTCTCAGCGCTGCGATGATGCTCTCCGGCTGCGGTTCCAATGCCGATCAGGGCGATGCTTTTGAAGAGGAAATTGCCAATCCTTGGACGACATCGGATGAGCAGGGCGTCGCGGAGGCTACCGGTTTTGATATGATCGCACCGGAGGGCGCTACCGATGTATCCTACAGCTATATGGCAGATGATGCGACAGCTCAGATGAGCTACAAGCTGGACGATGCAAACTGGAACTACAGAATACAGACAGCGGACGAATTGACGGATATCTCAGGCATGGAGTATCAGTGGCTGGATAAAACCGAGTGCACTGTTGCCGGCCTGGAAGCACTCTATTGCGGCTACAACCTTACCACAAGCGACTCAACGGAAATCGTGCACGTCCTGAACTGGTACGATGCCCTTACCGGTGTGACCTACTCACTATCCGCCACGGATAAGGAAATGTCGCAGGAAGAAATGCTTGCATACGCGGAGAGCCTGTATGTTCCGCTTCAGGGCGAGGCAACAGCCGATTCCGATGCCGACCGTGAGAGAGAACTAAACGACTACTTCCTTGGTGAGCACACGAGAAGCTACGACGAGAGCGTCCTCTCAATTTCCGCAAATGAGGACGGCACTTTCAATATAAACCTCAGCATCACTCGCCTGTGCACTCTCGAAAACGGTGTCGGCACCTTCGCTGATCACAAAATGACATTTACAGTGACAGATCCCAGCGAAAATGAGATGTCCGGCGTAATTTATCTGGACAGCGACAACAGCCTGATTGTTGAGATTACAGACAGCACCTGGTCGCTTCTGCCGAGCGGCGAAATTCTCGACGGCTTTGGAAAATAGAACCGAAATACATCCGAAACATTGCAAGACCGAGTAGAATAAAACGAAGCAAGGAAATGGCGAACAAGCTTTTGACAGCACTGTTCGCCATTTCTTTTTAAGATATTCTTCTTAGCTTATTATCTCTATTCCGCCCTCGCTGTCCTCACATATGCTCCGTGAAAAGTAGAGCTTCATAAGCTTGCACAGATCCTCGAAATCCCGCGTGCCGCCTGTCTCCCAGGCAGAATGCATGGCAAGCTGAGGAAGCCCGATGTCCACAGTTTTCACCGGAACCAGCACATTTGCGAGGCTGCCGAGCGTAGAGCCGCTCTGAAGATCCGAGCGATTCGCAAAGGTCTGCACCTTGACTCCTGCTTCGCTGCAGATTTGCCTGAAAATAGCCGAGGAGACGCCATCCGTTGCATAATACTGGTTTGCGTGATACTTCACGACAATACCGCCGCCTATAAGCGGACAGTTGAGACGGTCGGCATACTCCGGATGATTAGGATGCTTTGCGTGAGCATTGTCCGCGGAGACAAAGAAGCTTTGTGCAAGCAGCCTGCGCAGACGCTCATCGTCATAACCCGAAAGAAGGCAAATTCTCTGCAGGGTATCACGCAAAAATGAAGACGCCGCGCCCTGCTTTGTCTCACTGCCCACTTCCTCATTGTCAAATACGCAGCATACCGGAATCGCTTCACCGTCCTTAGAGTTCATAAAGCCTTCCATGCAGCCGAAGGCGCATTGCAAATCGTCGAGCTTAGGCGAGATGACAAACTCACCCTCCGCGCCCAGCTGTGTGCCCCTTCCGCGGCAGTACAAAAACAAATCGCTGCCGACTACGCTCTTCTCGGAGACCCCCGCCGTTTCCGCAATGAGCTTAGAAAAGCTTCCAGCGCTTTCAGCGGAGCCGTATAGAGGGATGGTATCAACTGCGGCGGAGTACTTTATGCCTTCGTTTGCGGTGCGGTTCATGTGTATCGCGACGCTCGGGATGACGAGCAGATCACGGTCGACATTCACCAGCTTTGTCCTTAGCTTGCCATCCTCGCAGGTGATGAGCCGGCCTGCGACGCTGAGAGGCCTGTCAAACCAGGTCGCCATGAGCATACCGCCGTATTTCTCGGTATTGAGCTGCACATACGCGTCCGAAGTCTTTTCGGGATTTGCCTTCACCTTGAAGGTCGGCGAATCGCTGTGAGCCGCAGCCATCATGAAGCCTATCGGCTCGGCCTCAGGAAGGCGAAAAGCTATGATCGATGAGCCGTTGCGGCGGACAAAATATTTTCCTCCGCGGGAAAGCTCCCAGCTCCGCGCTTCAAAAAGCTCGATATATCCGCCTTTTCTCAGCATTTCGGCAAAATTTTCGACCACATGGAAGCAGCTCGGTGATGCCTGTATGAAGTCGAGCAGGCGGTCTGTGTAATTGTATTGCATTTTATTCGTACCTTTCTTTTTTCCTATTCCTAATCCACTTCAGGCCCTGGATTATCGGGAGATTCAAAAGCGCAAGGCCGTATACCGTAAAGAGCTGCGTGATTGTCAAGGTCTGTACCTTGAATATGCCATCCAGCGCCGGAATCATCAATACGCCCGTGATGAGCAATATTCCCAGCACAAAGGCGCCGAAGAGATACAGATTATTCCAGAATTTCCTTGTGAAAATCACTGGCCTGTTTGACTTGCAATTGAAGCCGTGTACAAGTCTGCTGCTGCACAGCGTACCAAAGGCCATCGTGCTCGCAAGCAATGCATTGCCATCCGCATATCCTATCATAAAGGCCGTCATCGTCATAATTCCTATGCAAAGGCCCTCAATTCCAATGCTTGCAAGGAAAGGCTTTGTCAAAATCGACTCGCCCATCGCGCGCGGCTTCTCCTTCATGACATCCGCGCTATGCGGCTCAAGTCCCAGCGCAATCGCCGGCAGGCTGTCCGTCAAAAGATTTATAAAGAGCAGATGCACCGGCGCAAAAGGCACAGGAAGGCTCGCAAGCGACGCGCACAAAACCGCAAGAATCGCCGCGAAATTTCCCGAAAGCAAAAATTGAATCGAATTCTTTATATTCTTATAGAGATTTCGTCCGTTTTCGACCGCCTTCACAATCGTCGCAAAATTGTCATCGGTCAGCACCATCGCCGCCGCGTCCTTTGCGACCTCGCTGCCCGTGATGCCCATAGCCACGCCGATATCAGCCTGCTTGAGCGCCGGAGCGTCATTGACCCCGTCGCCGGTCATCGCCACGATGTTTCCGCGCTCCTGCCATGCGCGCACTATACGTATCTTATGCTCCGGAGACACCCTCGCATAGACCGAAATCTTAGGCACAAATTCACGCAATTGATCGTCGCTCAGATTCTCAATCGCCGCACCGTCGCAAGCCTCGGAATTGTCCTTCAAAATGCCTATCCTCTTTGCGATGGCAGCCGCCGTCACCTTGTGGTCTCCCGTAATCATGATCGGCTTTATTCCGGCGCTTACGCATGCGGAAACGGCGTCTCTCGACTCCACGCGCGGTGGATCCATCATAGCGATCAGTCCCAGGAAGGTGAAGTCATACTCATCCTCAAGGCCCAGATCGCGCTTTTCATCCATGCACTTATATGCAAAGGCCAGCACTCTGAGACCGTTTTCCGAAAGGTGCTCATTATTGGCTTCTATCTGCTTTGTATCATCCGGCGTAATCTCGCGCACTACGCCGCCCTCTTCTATGCGCCTTACACGCCCGAGCAGCACATCGACCGCGCCCTTCACAACTACGACATACTTTCCGTCCATAAAATGCTCTGTGGACATCAGCTTTCTATCGCTGTCAAAAGGTACCTCCGAAAGTCTCGGATACGCCTCGCGTACTGCCTCATAATCCACACCGACACGCAAGCCGACATTGATCAGCGCTGTCTCCGTAGGGTCTCCGAGCTCCTTGCCGTCGCGATTTGTCGAGTCATTGCAAAGCATGCTGAATTCCATAAGCTTCCGCTGCGCCGCGTCGGCAGGATCTATGTCCTCCGCGCTGATATGCTTGGCATTCACATAATAGTCCTCGACCGTCATCTTATTTTGAGTCAGCGTGCCCGTCTTGTCCGAGCAAATAATGGATACGCTGCCAAGTCCTTCCACTGCCTGCAGCTTTCTGATAATCGCGTTTTCGTTTGCCATCTTCTGCGTTCCGAAGGAGAGAACTATCGTTACGATAGAGCTCAGGGCTTCAGGAATTGCGGCAACGGCGAGGGCTACCGCGAAGAGGAAGGCATCCACAAAGGATTCGCCGCGCACCATGCTGATGGCAAAGAGAATTCCGCAAAATACGAGTATTGCGAGCGAAAGCTTCTTTCCGAAGTCGTCCAGATTCTTTTGCAGCGGAGTCTGCTTATCCGATGCGCTCTTCAAAAGGCCTGCGATTTTGCCGACTTCTGTCTGCATTCCGACAGAAGTAACCTCAAAATTTGCTCTTCCGTAGGTCGCAAAGCTGCCCGAAAATACGCGATTTGTCTGATCCCCGAGAGCCGCGCCCTCCGGCACCTCATCCAGTGATTTTTCTACAGGAAGGCTCTCTCCCGTCAATGCACTTTCGTCCACCTTTAGGCTTGCGACCGAAAGCAATTTACCGTCCGCGGGAATCATATCTCCTGCCTCTATAATCGCCTCATCACCTACCGTCACTTCTCTGGCAGGTATCTTCATAAGCTGACCATCACGAATTACCTTTGCCTCAGGCGCAGAGAGCTTCTTTAGGCTATTTAGCGACTGCTCTGCCTTCAAGGTCTGGGCAGTGCCCAAAATCGCATTCATCGTGATGACTACAAAAATTACGATCGCGCTCTGCACATCGCCGAGAAAGCCCGAAACTATCGCGGAGATAATAAGTATGATTACGAGAAAATCCTTGAATTGCTCCAAAAATATCTGAAAAGTGCTTTTCTTTTCGCCTTCTTCAAGCTCATTTGGACCATATTTTTTCAGGTTTTCGCTCGCTTGCTCTTTTGTAAGCATTCTAATTCCTCCTTTCCTTATACACGTTTTACTTACATAACTTACATAAATTCTTTAAATATAACTTTTATTGGCAAGCATCCTAGCTTCTTCCACAGATTTTCACTTGGACTCACCAAACAAAAAGAGACTTTTATTGCACATCAAAAGACATGCAATAAAAGTCTCACCATTTCATTGCGATACGGATGATCTCTCATCGTACTGACGACATCGCAAACATCCGCTTTCCCATGAAATAGAATAACAGATGCCGGTTACTCCCTTTTATCTATGCTATTTTAACCGATTTCGCCGGCTCCGTCAATGCTTTTGTAATCAAATCAAAGTCTGAAACTACTTGAGCTCTACCTTTGCTCCTACTTCCTCGAGCTGAGCCTTGATAGCCTCTGCCTCTGCCTTCTCGATGCCTTCCTTGATTGGCTTTGGAGCTCCGTCTACGAGTTCCTTTGCTTCCTTGAGGCCAAGACCAGTGATCTCTCTTACAACCTTGATAACCTTGATCTTCTCGCCGCCTACTTCAGCAAGAACTGCAGTAAACTCAGTCTGCTCTTCCTCAGCGCCACCAGCAGCACCACCAGCTACTACAGCTACAGGAGCAGCTGCGCTTACGCCAAACTCTTCTTCACAAGCCTTTACGAGCTCGTTCAATTCCAAAACTGTCATCGCTTTTATAGCTTCGATAATTTGATCCTTATTCATTTTTATTCTCCTTTTCTGTTTTTTTCGCCGCGTCCGAATTTATTTTGCGGCATGTTTCGCCGGCCTGTATTTACCGGCACGATATTCGTCTTTTCGCGGAAACGGCGTCATCACGCCGCGCTCCGCAGTTTACGCGAGAGTCTGAAGACTCCTGCGTCATTATGCCTCTGCCTTTGCGTCTGCGATAGCCTGGAAAGTACGTACCACCTTGGATACCGGTGACTGAATGCTTCCCATAAACTTTGCGATGAGCTGATCTCTCGGTGGGATGGAAGCGATTACTTCGATGCCTGCTGCATCATAGTAAGTACCTTCTACAACTCCTGCCTTGAATGCCATCTTCTTGTAGTCTTTGATAACTTCGCTGAGTACTCTTGCAGGAGTAGTCGCATCTTCCTGAGAAATTGCGAATGCACTCGGTCCGTCCAGAACCTGTGCAAGCGGCTCATACTTTGTACCTTCGATAGCTCTCTTTACTAATGTATTCTTGTATACAGTGTAATCTACGTTTGCTTCACGAAGCTTCTTTCTCATAGCATCAGCCTGCTCTACAGTAGTACCGATATAGTCGATAACAACTACAGACTGAGCATTTTCAAGCTTTCCCTTGATCTCGTCGATTACAACCTGTTTTGCCTGTTTTGCTTCTACTGACATGCTTTTTTATCTCCTTTCTTTGACTGACCGATCTCAGTCTCATGATATATGGTACTCCACAAAAAAGTCCCCGCTCATGCGCAGCCGCACCCTTGCGAGGACAATATTTTTATATTGTACCTCGGCGGGAAATTAAGCCTTCTCAGGCACCCGCTGTCTACGGTGTTGATTTCTTATTTGGATATCTATACTACTAACCGAGCTTTGCAGGGTTGATCTTGATACCATTTCCCATAGTGGATGCTACGGTTACGCTTCTCAGATACTGACCCTTTGCTGCGGATGGCTTTGCCTTGATGATAGCTTCAAGCAGTGCGTTGAAGTTGTCTGAAAGCTTATCTGCTCCGAAGGAAACCTTTCCGATCGGTGTGTGTATGATATTTGTCTTGTCGAGTCTGTACTCAACTTTACCTGCTTTGATCTCTTCCAAAGCCTTGGCAACGTCCATAGTTACAGTACCTGACTTCGGGTTTGGCATGAGGCCCTTAGGTCCCAGAATCTTACCAAGTCTACCTACAACACCCATCATATCAGGAGTAGCTACGACTACGTCATAATCAAACCAGTTTTCGTTCTTGATCTTTTCTGCCATATCCTCAGCACCTACAAAATCAGCGCCTGCTTCCTCAGCTTCCTGAGCCTTTGGACCCTTAGCAAAGACCAAAACCTTCTTTGTCTTACCTGTGCCGTGTGGAAGAACGATAGCGCCTCTTACCTGCTGGTCAGCGTGTCTTCCGTCTACGCCGAGCTTGATATGTACTTCTACTGTCTCATCAAACTTTGCGTGTGCCGTCTTTACGGCGAGTTCGAGTGCTTCCTTTGCCTCGTACAGATTCTGTCTGTCGTAAGCCTTTGCAGCCTCTAAATACTTCTTACCTCTTTTAGGCATTTTCAAAATCCTTTCCTGGTACAAACGGCTCCGCGAATCTTTTCGCTTCACAGCCTCCCACTTTTAATTAACCTTCTACAAGTACTCCCATGCTTCTTGCAGTACCCTTGATCATCTCTGTAGCTGATTCAAGGCTTGCAGCATTGAGATCCGGCATTTTCTTTGCGGCGATTTCCTGAGCCTGAGCCAAAGTAATAGTCGCTACCTTCTTTTTATTCGGTTCGCCGGACGCAGTCTCTATACCTGCTGCCTTCTTGATAAGTACAGCTGCTGGAGGTGTCTTGCATACGAATGTGAAGGATCTGTCGGCATATACTGTGATTACTACCGGAATAACCATTCCGCTCTGATCAGCTGTCCTTGCGTTGAACTGCTTGCAGAAGTCCATGATATTTACACCCTTCTGACCAAGAGCAGGACCTACAGGAGGAGCAGGAGTAGCTGCGCCTGCAGCAATCTGCAGCTTAATAAAGCCTTCTACTTTCTTTGCCATTTTGTATCTTCTCCTTTCTTAGCTTTACCTGGCATAAGCCGTGCCAAGCTATATTTTCTCTACCTGGTCGAACTCAAGCTCGACAGGCGTATCTCTACCGAACATAGAAATCTTGACCTTCATCGTCTGTTTTTCCATATTGACCTCTTCGATAACTCCCATGAAGCTCTCAAACGGTCCATTGATAACCTTGACGCTGTCGCCAACTTCCACATCCAGATCGATGTAAATTTTTTCGATTCCCATCCTTCTGACCTCTTCGTCGGAAAGCGGAATCGGCTCCGAACCATGACCTACAAAGCCCGTAACGCCCTGCGTGTTTCTTACGAGGTACCACGATTCATTGGTAACTATCATCTTGATGATAACATAGCCGGGAAACATTTTTCTGGTCTTTACCTTGCGCTGCCCGTCCTTTATCTCTACTCTTTCTTCCGTAGGCACAACTATGCTGAGAATAAGGTCTTGCATGCCTCTGTTCTCTACCATCTTTTCGATATTTACTTTTACTTTGTTTTCGTGTCCAGAGTATGTATGCACCACATACCATTTTGCGGCGCCATCTCCTCTGAGACCCTTGAGCGAGCTCAAGTCCAGTCCGGCCTTTTGGGATTCGTCTTCGCCTCCGCCTATGTCTTCCGCGGAAACTGCCTCGTCTCCCGCAAGCTCAAATTCCTTATCTAACTCTGCCATTTTGTACCCTTTTCATTACCTGTTTTTTTAGATATACCTACTTAAATGGTAATACCAAGTACAGCTCTGAGAGCTGCCAAAACTCCGGAATCAAGTCCCCAAAAGGCAAGTGCAAAAAATGCGCAGGTCACTAAAACCACTACCGTGAAAGTGCCAAGCTCTTTCTTGGTCGGCCATACAACCTTTTTCATTTCCAACTTTATGCCCTTCCACCGCTCGCCGAGCGTCTCTCTCTTGCGGTTTTGGACTACCGGCTTTGCTGCCGGCTTTTTCGCGTTTTCCTGTGCCATTTACCCTACACTCCTTATTTTGTCTCTTTGTGAAGAGTGTGATCCTTACAGAACTTGCAATACTTCTTAAGCTCGATACGATCAGGATCGTTCTTCTTGTTTTTCATGGTATTGTAGTTTCTCTGCTTGCACTCTGTACATGCCAAAGTAACTTTTACTCTTGAACCTGCTGCCACGTCGTCCACCTCCTATAAATTATGCAGAACCTGCTTAAAATCATAAATTCGCTTGAATAGGATAACACAAAAAACTTGTTTTGTCAATGTTTTTTGCCTAAATCTCTATATATTCCGGATCCTCCTCGGAATCAAGCATCACCCATACATCCATGTCGGCCTCAAGAGTCTCATCGCCTTCAATTTCCTTGGATGTCATCTTCCAATATTTTCCTTTAGCCTCGACTGCCACGCTACCGTCCGGAAGGTAAATCTCTCCCGTGCCTTCGAAGATCTTGCGCGTATTCCTTGTAATGCGGCCCACGCATTTCAAAGTTTCATCAAGCGGGATAGGCTTCTTGTAGCGCAAGCTAAGCTCGACCGTAACGGCAAGTCCGTCCGGATCATCTATCCACAGCGCTCTGCCTATTATCTCATCCAGCATAGCCGAGATGATGCCGCCATGCACTCTCGAAGGATAGCTTTGCTGCAAAAATTTCGTCTGAAATATCGCAACCACTTCCTTCGATTCCGTCTCATAGAAGCGCGCCTCAAAGCCGAAAGGATTTTCAATACCGCATACAGCGCAATATTTGCTATTCTTTTGCTTTTTTGTAACCTTATATCGCATCGCCTTTTACCCCCATTTTTTTGCAATTAAATAAGCGGGTCTGACACCCACTTTTGCAAAACACTTCATATATTATACACCCGCTGCGCGCAAAGTCAAGCCCTTTTCGCGGAAACTCCGCAGTTTCCGCATACGCACACAGGCCTGCGCTTTGCGAAATATCCAAAACTCCCGCCTTGAAATAGTTGATATATGCGCGATATATGTGATAAAATGCATATAGAAAAACGAACAGGCGTGACCGAAAGGAGTGATAAGACGTGAAGCTTTTGCAATTTTATAAGGAAGAAGCGGCTTGCTGCCAGTCAGGCAGTGATAATGATTTTGAAGGAAGAATATGCCTTGGAATATTGACTGACAAGGGGATTATAGATGTGGAGGCTGCTGCTGAGGAAATGGGCCTTTGCGCGCCGAAAAGCGTAAAGGAGGCAGCAAAGGCCGGAGAGAAAGCTATGGCTGTGCTTGGAGAGATCGCAGAGAAGTACGAAAAATATATTTCGGATGTAAAATACGCACCGGTTGTGACTGAGCCCGAGAAGATAATCTGTGTGGGAGTCAATTATCGCAAGCACGCGGAGGAGACAAACATCCCTATACCTCAATATCCGATTTTGTTTAATAAATTTGCCTCATCCCTGAGCGCTCATAACGGCGAGGTTTTTCTGCCTAGGGCATATAAGGAGTACGACTACGAATCAGAGCTTGTAATCGTCATCGGCAAGACCGCGAAAGGCGTCACTTACGAGGAAGCGAAGGCCTGCATTTTCGGCTTTACCTGCGGAAATGATGTGTCAAACAGGCTTCTTCAGAAAGAGAGAGGCGGGCAGTGGATGTTGGGCAAGGCTACCGATGGATTTGCTCCGGTAGGACCCGTTGTAAATACTGAAATAAATGGCGATGCTCTTGCGATAAAGGGATATTTGAACGGTGAGCTCAGACAGGACTCGCATACAAGCGACCTAATCTTCGATACGGCCGCCATAGTGAGCTACATCTCCGAAACCATAACGCTGAAGCCCGGGGATTTGATATTTACAGGTACTCCGAGCGGAGTAATCATGGGATATCCTAAGGAAGAGCAGCTCTGGCTGAGACCTGGAGATGTCTATGAAGTGGAGATCGAAGGCATCGGCAGGCTAAAGACAAGCTTTGTATAATTAGAGGAAGGCCTTGCGCGGGGAGATTGCTGAGGGCGATTGATGAGCGCCCATAGGTAGCCGGAGCATTTTTTAAAATTCCGCTCTCTCCCCTTGACATGCGCCTTCAAATTTGTTATCCTAGCTAGGATAAATCTTTAAGCAGGTACAGAGATGCCGGCAAGATATACAAAACAAATCATCAAAATATGGAAAATGCTTCGGAATATATCATTATAGCGAAATTATAGCGAAAATTTAGTGAGATATCCCGAGTTTTTCTTGAGAATGTTTATGTAATCCTGCCGTCCGGCAGGTTTTTTTCTGCCGACGTGCTTGCCACATTCAGAAAGGAGCAGGGGCAAAGTATGACAGATTTCAGAGAAAGAGCAAGATGCTTCATAAACGAACAGCTTTCGGACGTATCTGATATTTTCCTTTCACGTTTAAATTCAAATTCTATTGATAATATTTCATATGACGGTATCGCTATTTTTCCCGGACTTGTAGACGTACATGTACATCTGCGAGAGCCGGGTTTTTCATATAAGGAGACGATAAGGACAGGAAGTCTGGCGGGCGCGCACGGAGGATATACAGCGCTATGCGCCATGCCGAATCTGAATCCTGTGCCTGACAGCCTCGAAAATCTCGCGCCGCAGCTTGCGGCGATAGAAAAAGATGCCGTGATAAAGGTCTATCCCTACGCTTCCATAAGCAAGGGTGAAAAGGGCGAAGAGCTTTCAGATATGGAAACGCTCTCGGCTCAGGTCATAGCTTTTTCAGATGACGGACGCGGGGTGCAGTCAGACGCACTCATGCGCGAGGCCATGCTCAAGGCGAAATCTCTTGGAAAGCTGATTGTCGCGCATTGTGAAGTAAACAGCCTTTTAAACGGCGGCTATATACACGATGGTCAGTACGCAAAGCTGCACGGCCACAAGGGCATAGTAAGCGAGAGCGAATATGCCCAGATAGCAAGGGATATCGAGCTTGTACGCGAGACCGGCTGCGACTATCACGTCTGCCACATATCAGCGAAGGAATCCGTAGAGCTCATAAGAAAAGCAAAGGCAGAGGGTCTCCCCATCAGCTGTGAGACAGCACCCCACTACCTCGTGCTAAACGACATGGAGCTTGCGGAATCGGGCCGTTTCCGCATGAATCCCCCGATAAGAAGCCGCGAGGATCAGCTTGCGCTCATCGAAGGCATACAGGACGGCACCATCGACATGATAGCGACCGACCACGCGCCGCACAGCGCAGAGGAAAAATCCGGCGGGCTGAAGGACAGCCTAAATGGCATAGTCGGGCTCGAGACCGCGTTTCCGATTCTCTACACGGAGCTTGTGCGACCGGGTATCATCACCTTGCAAAGGCTTATAGAGCTCATGCATGACAATCCTTGCAAGCGCTTTGGCATAGATACGGGCGATGATTTCACGGTCTTTGACCTGAACGCAAGCTACAAAGTAGACAGCGCGGACTTTCTTTCGATGGGGAAGAGCACGCCGTTTGAAGGGCGCAGGGTCTTTGGCAAATGCCTGCTCACGGTTTGCGACGGCCGCGCGGTGGATTTAAGGCAAAAGGCAAGCTTTTAAAATTTTAGATAGAAAAAGGAAAATATATGAAACAGGAAATTTTTACAATTATATCCAACGAAGCGCTCGTTTCGCCTGAAGGCAGCGAAGGAACTTCAAAGCTCGCGCCGGTATATAAAATGAAGCTTTCCGGCGACACCTCGGCGATTACGGCTCCGGGTCAGTTTGTGAATATAAAGCTTGACGGCTTCTTTCTGCGGCGTCCGATATCCGTCTGTGATGTTTCTCTTGCGGAAACGGCGCAGACCTGCATTTCGGCGGAAGTTTGCAGCCAAGATGCGAATCCACAGGCTTCGGAAAGAGCAGGAAGCCTTACCATAATATATAAAATAGTAGGAAAAGGTACAGAGGCTATGAGTAAAATGCAAGCCGGAGCCAAGCTCGACATACTCACAGGCCTCGGAAACGGCTACAATACAAGCGAAAGCGGCCAAAATCCGCTTCTCATAGGCGGCGGCGCAGGTGTGCCACCACTCTACCTCCTTGCAAAGACGCTCTTAAAGGAAGGCAAAAAGCCTACTGTACTCATGGGCTTCAATACCGCCGCCGAAATTTTTTATAAAGATGAATTTGAAAGACTCGGCGTGAGTGTCGTGCTCACCACGGCGGACGGAAGCCTTGGAATAAAGGGCTTTGTAAGCGACGCTATGCCGAATCTGGAATATTCTTACATCTACGCCTGCGGCCCGGAGCCTATGCTGAAGGCCATAGACAGCGCGGCACCGGCAGGACTTGGCGGACAGTTCAGCTTTGAAGAGCGCATGGGCTGCGGCTTCGGAGCCTGCATGGGCTGCTCTTGCAAGACAAAATACGGAAACAAGCGCATCTGCAAGGACGGTCCGGTGCTTTCAAGGGAGGAGATCATATGGTAGACGCAAAACTGCACGCAGCAGACAAAACTTTGAATACAAGAGTAACCTTGAGCGGACTTGTGCTCGACAACCCGATAATCCCGGCAAGCGGCACCTTCGGCTACGGCTACGAATTCGCGGAGCTTTATGACATAAACTGCCTGGGGAGCTTCTCCTTCAAGGGCACCACAAAGGAGCCGCGTTTCGGCAATCCTACTCCGCGAATCGCAGAGTGCCCCCAGGGTATGATAAACTCCGTAGGCCTGCAAAACCCCGGAGTTTCCGCAGTCATAAGCGAAGAGCTCCCAAAGCTTTCTAAATGCTTCCACAAGAAGGTAATCGCGAATGTCAGCGGCTTTTCGGTAGATGAATATACATACACCTGCGAGAGACTCGACAAGGAGGACATCGTAGGACTTTTGGAGGTCAACATAAGCTGTCCAAACGTGCATGGCGGCGGCATGAGCTTCGGCACCTCTCCTGAGGCGGCCGCAGAGGTCACAAGAGCAGTAAAAAAGGTCACTACAAAGCCTGTATACATAAAGCTTACTCCAAATGTCACAGACATTGCGGAAATTGCGAAGGCCTGCGAGGACGCGGGCGCGGACGGCATCAGCATGATAAATACGCTTCTTGGAATGCGCATAGATCTGCGCAGGAGGAAGCCTGTAGTAGCAAATAAAATGGGCGGATTTTCGGGCTCCGCGATACTGCCTGTCGCGCTCAGAATGGTATATCAGGTATATGAGGCGGTAGACATCCCTATCATGGGCATGGGCGGCGTGTCTTCGGCAAGCGATGTCATTGAAATGATGCTCGCCGGTGCTACAGCAGTGCAGATAGGCGCCGCGAATCTGGTAAACCCTTACATTTGCAAAGAAATCGTCGAGGCTCTCCCGGCCGAGATGGAAAAATACGGAATCACTGATTTGAAGGAAATTATAGGAGGTGCACACTGATGGGAAAGGATGTAATAATTGCCTGCGATTTTGCGAGCAAAGAGGATACACTGGCATTTTTAGATAAATTTGCCGGTGAGGGCATCGAAAAGCCATTTTTGAAAATAGGAATGGAGCTCTTCTACGCGGAGGGGCCTGAAATCGTAAGGGAAATCAAGGCTCGCGGCCACAAGATCTTCCTCGACCTAAAGCTGCATGATATACCAAATACGGTAAAAAAAGCCATGGCTGTGCTTTCGTCGCTCGATATAGATATGTGCAATGTCCACGCGGGCGGCACAAAGGCCATGATGGAGGCGGCACTTGAGGGACTCACAAGGCCGGACGGCACAAGACCGCTTCTCATCGCTGTGACTCAGCTCACATCCACAAGCGAAGAACGCATGAGAGAGGATTTGCTCATAGAAAAATCACTTCAGGAGACAGTGATGCATTATGCAAAGAATGCCAGGGATTCCGGCCTAGACGGCGTGGTATGCTCCCCTCTTGAGGCTGGAGATGTCCATGCAGCCTGCGGCGAGAGCTTTCTCACAATCACTCCGGGCATAAGATTTGCCGACGGCGCGTCAAAGGACGACCAGGTGCGCATCACGACTCCGGCAAGGGCCAGGGAGATCGGCTCGGATTATATAGTAGTAGGCCGCCCAATCACGCAGGCGGCAGACCCGGTGGCGGCATACAGGAGATGCTTGGAGGAGTTTATTGGATAAAAGCGAGCAGCAAACAGCTAAACAAGGAGGAAAACAAATGGAAGACATTCAAAGACTTATAGCAAAGGATCTGCTTTCGATAAAGGCAGTATTTTTCAGACCTGACGAGCCCTTCACCTGGGCAAGCGGCATAAAGAGCCCCGTATATTGCGACAATCGCCTTACTCTCACGGCACCTGAGGTCAGAAACGACGTCGAAAATGCCATGGCTGAGGTCATAAAGCGCGAATATCCCGATGCAGAGGTCCTCATGGGCACAAGCACGGCAGGAATCGCACACGCTGCCATCACGGGTCACATACTCGGCCTTCCGATGGGCTATGTGCGCTCGGGCGCAAAGGATCACGGCCGCGGCAATCGCATAGAGGGCCGCCTCGAAAAGGGTCAGAAGGTCGTAGTCGTAGAGGATCTCATATCTACAGCAGGCAGCGCTGTGGAAACGGCGGAGGCTCTGCGCGAGGCGGGAGCCGAGGTCCTGGGGATTGTAAGCATATTTACATACAACATGCAAAAGGGACTCGACAGACTCAAGGAAGCAGGTCTTAAAAATGTAAGCCTGACAAATTTTGACGTAATCGCTCGCGTAGCTGCCGAAGAGCACTACATAGAGGATAAGGATATAGCGAGATTGATCGCATTCCGCGACAATCCAAGTGATGAGAAGAACTGGAGGTAATTTGAAATGAGAAATCTGATCGACATTATGGATCTTTCCGTAGAGGAAATTGATGAGCTCGTGGCAGTAGCCTGCGATATCATCGAGCACCCGGAAAACTATCGTGAAGTTTGTAAATACAAGACACTGGGCACATTGTTCTTTGAGCCGTCTACACGTACAAGACTCAGCTTTGAGGCTGCTATGCTTGAGCTTGGCGGACGCGTACTCGGCTTTTCCGAGGCTTCCTCAAGCTCTGTCTCAAAGGGTGAGAGCGTAGCAGATACAATCGCTGTCGTAAGCGGATACTGCGATATAATCGCGATGCGACACCCTAAAGAAGGAGCTCCCCTCGTTGCCGCGACAAAAGCCACCGTACCTGTCATAAACGGCGGAGACGGCGGACATCACCACCCTACTCAGACTCTTACCGACCTCATCACGATAAAGAAGGAGCTCGGACATTTTGACAATCTGACAATCGGTCTTTGCGGCGACCTGAAATTCGGGCGCACGGTGCACTCACTCATAGCGGCCATGTCCAGATACGCGGGCGTAAAATTTGTGCTTATCTCACCTGATGAGCTCAAGCTGCCGAGCTTTGTAAAGAGCGAATATATAAAGGAAAAGAATATTCCTTATGAGCAGACGACTTCGCTTGACAGCGTAATAGGCGATCTCGACGTGCTCTACATGACGCGTATTCAGAGGGAACGTTTCTTCAATGAGGAGGATTATTTGAGACTCAAGGACAGCTACATCCTCACACCGGAAAAGATGAAGAAGGCAAAGAAGGATATGATCGTAATGCACCCTCTGCCTCGTGTAAATGAGATCTCGACGGCTGTGGACAACGACGCGCGCGCGGCATATTTCCGTCAGGCACGCTATGGAAAATTTATCCGTATGGCTCTTATCATGAAATTATTGGAGGTAAAATAAATGAATATCGATTCAATAAGAAATGGCGTAGTTATAGACCACATCACTGCCGGCAAGGCAATGTATCTTTATCACATTTTGCACCTTGATGAGCTCGAGTGCCAGGTGGCCATTATCAAGAATGCTACAAGCAATCAGATGGGCAAGAAGGATATTATAAAGATCGACTCTGATATAGATATTGACCTGAATGTGCTGGGCTTTGCAAATCCAAATCTGACAGTAAATGTAATCAAGGACGGCAAGCTCGTGGAGAAGAAGCACATCGATATGCCTGAGACTATGACAAATGTGCTCTTTTGCAAGAATCCGCGCTGCATCACTTCCACGGAGCAGGAGATTAAGCACATTTTTAAGCTCACGGACAGAAAGACAGGCACTTACCGCTGTATCTATTGCGATACAAAGGCTGAGATAGAAGGATAGGGGCTCGGCCTACACCTACCTTCGGGACCGAATCGACTTGCAAAATTTAAAAAAGGAGCAGGATTTTTTTGGGTTTCCTGCTCCTTTTTTGTTTATTTGATAGCTATTTTTCTTTTTTTGCCTTGCATGATAGGCAAAGGGCTACTATTCCTGTGCTGAGTGCTGCTGCACTGATAACGATTGCGCCGATTGAAATTGCTTTCTTCATAATTTTTTCTCCTTTCGAGTTTTCGAGTTCAGTTTCCACGGATTATCCAATTTCTATTATATACAGAAAAGCGCAATTTTAAAAGGGAAAATTTCTGATACAATTCACTCAATATCTCTACCCTTACCTCATTGCAATCGTGAGTGTGGCTGTTGCGGCCAGATCGCCATTTTCCTTGCGAAGCTCTGCCTTGCATGTAATCTTTGCCTTGGCTTCGTTGACCTCCGCTACCTTTGATGTGGCGATGACCACATCCCCCGGCAGGACTCCTTTCAAAAACTTTGCCTCGCCTATAGACGCAAAAAGCGGCGTGAGACCGGCATATTTTTCGCTTGTCATCATCATAATATCGGAAGCCTGCGCCATGCACTCCACTGAAAGCACTCCCGGGAAAATCGGACTTCCCGGAAAATGTCCCTTAAAAACATCCCAGCTCGGGTCTATAGTCAGCCTCGCCTGAATGCTTTCCATCGGTATCAGAGATATTACCTCATCTATAAGCAGCATAGGCGGACGGTGCGGCAATATATCCATCACCTGCTGATGATTCAAAGTTACTTTCTCTTTTTCTAAGTTCATAATAATACTCTCCCTTCCGTCACCTTTTTTTCTCACGCTGCCCGTGGAACTGGTAATAGCAGACCTCGAGTCGTCCGTTGTAGAGCTTGCGGCGCCTGTCGGCCTTTCTGCCCATAGCCTTTTCCTCAAGCTCCTTGTCCGTAGTCACAAGAAAGAGCGACCAGCTTGGATTTTTTTTGTAAAAAGCGTTTAAATTCTTGTAGATTTCTTCTATCTGCTTCTTTTCGCCTATACGCTCGCCATAAGGAGGATTCATTATGACTATGCCTTCTTTTTCGCCGCCGGATTCAAGGCTTGCGATGTCCGCGATTTTGAATTCTATGCAATCATCCACGCCGGCCTCCATGGCGTTTTCTCTGGCCGCCATCACGGCTCTTTTATCGATATCTCGGCCGTATATTCTGATGTCCGCATCGTAATTTATCGCGTCAAAGGCGGCCTTGCGCTCTTCCTTCCAGATTTTTTCAGGTATGGCATCCCAGCCCTCGCTGGCAAAATGTCTTGAAAGTCCGGGAGCGATATTTCTGCCTATCATGGCAGCTTCTATCGGAATTGTCCCCGAGCCGCAGCAAGGATCGATGAGAAGCCTGCCCTCACGCCAAAAGGAAAGCTCGACCATTGCCGCCGCCAAAGTCTCCTTTATAGGCGCCGCCACATCCTTCACCCTGTAACCGCGCTTATGCAGCCCCGCGCCGCTCGTGTCTATCGTCAGCGTTACCCGATCCTTGAGTATAGTCACCTTGACCGTATACGCGGCGCCTGACTCCGAAAACCGCTCCACAGCGTATACATCAGACAGCCTCTCCACGATAGCCTTCTTCACGATACTCTGACAGGCCGGCACGCTGTGGAGCCTGGACTTTACAGACGTACCTGTCACAGTAAACTTGCCATCGATAGGTATCCACTCCTCCCATGGCAAAGCCTTCGTCTGCTGAAAGAGCTCCTCAAACTCCCGCGCCTCAAATTCAGCCATTTTCAAAAGCACCCTGTCCGCGCAGCGCAGCCAGAGATTTGAGCGTACTATGGCGCGCTCATCGCCCATATATGTAATCTTCGCGTCCTCGGATTTCAAAATCTTATACCCGAGCGCCTCTATTTCTCTTTTGACCACCGCTTCAAGTCCAAATGTAGCGGTCGCTATCAATTCCAAACGCATTTCCTGTTTTCTCCCATTTTTTACAGCAGTCTACTTACTCTTCCCAAAGCTATGATTTCGACTCCGCACCCGGAGCCGGCCTGCTTTTACTCATCTCCTCATTTTATACAAATTTGCCTCTGCAGTCAACGCAAAGTCGCATTTTCATCTTGAAAATGCCAAAAATTGCTATTATAATGTCAATTGGTGCGCCCACGGACACGCAAGATGGCCGGTCAATAATAGCCGGTCAAAGGCGGACTTTTCCGCAAAAGCAAAGCCGGTCAAATCCGATCCGCAGGCTCACAAGCAATAATTTCGGAGGCATGTCAAAATGGATATGACAAATATAATAAACAAAATGCTGGTGCTACTCATCCTTCTCCTGGTAGGCTATATCGCAAACAAAGCCAAAATCCTGGATGAATCGCGCACAAGAGGTCTCACAACCCTCGTCTTAAACATCACGCAATCCGCCCTCATCCTGGGCGCGATAATGACCCTTGAAGAAGCAGTTTCGCCAATGAAAATATGCGGCATAATGCTGCTTTCCTTTGGAATGTACATCTTCCTCGGTCTCATAGCCATCGTTGTGCCGTACATATTGCGCGCGCAAAAGCCTGACTATGGCGTCTACCGCTTTATGACCCTCTTCGGGAATGTAGGTTTTATGGGATATCCTGTCATCGGTGCCATATTTGGCCAAGGCGCGATATTCTACACAGTTTTATTCAACATTCCCTTCAACCTGCTCTCCTACTCGCTCGGCATAATGCTGCTCTCCAGCGGCAAGGGCATAGACGGCGCAGGCAGCGGCTTCAAATTTGATTATAAACTGCTCATAAATGCGCCTTTAATCGCTTCGTTCATATCCGTCGCGCTCTGCTTTTTAAATATAGACTATCCACAGCCCCTCGTAGAGGCGACGACCTCGCTCGGCGACATGACCACACCCGGCGCAATGCTGATTTTAGGCTCGACCCTTGCGATGCAGCCGCTCAAAAAGGTCTTCGGAGACTGGCACGCATACGGGCTCACATTTATACGCCTCATAATCATCCCCTGCGCCGCCTACCTTATATTCAGAAACATCGTAGCAGATGAGCTTCTTCTCGGAATACTCGTTGTAGTCTCCGGCATGCCGGTCGCCACAAATGCCACCATGCTTACCATGGAATATGGCGGAAACCTCGAGGTTGCCTCGAAAACCGTCGTGCTCAGCACCATCCTCTCGGTTGTGAGCATCCCGCTCATGGTATATGTACTACTCATATAGCTTGACAATACAGCAGCTCCCCGCGCAAAGCGCGGGGAGCTGTAACTTGTGTAGGCCTATAGCAAATTTTTAATACGCAGCGAGGCCTAAGCTGCCTGAGGGACCATGTGCAAGTCGATTTGGTCCCTCAGGTAGGTGTAGGCCGAGCCTATATATAAGGCTTTCTCTTATTCAAGCTGCTGTTTTCAAGCGCATCGATGGATTCAAGGGCAAGACCTGTACCCTTTGCCACGCAAGCCATCGGATCCTCCGCAATATATACGTCGATACCCGTTCTCTTCTGAATTCTCTTATCTATGCCATAGAGAAGCGCTCCGCCTCCTGTAATCAGAATGCCCTTGTTGCTGATATCGGCCGCAAGCTCAGGCGGTGTCCTCTCAAGTACGCTGTGAACTGCCTCGCTTATCGTCGTAAGCGGCTCTTCCAAGGCCTCGAGCATTTCCGCCGATGTCACCTCTACAGATTTTGGCAGACCTGTCACAAGATCCCTTCCGCGACATTCCATGGTAGCTACTTCGTCTCTCGGATATGCCGTACCGATCTGCATCTTCATCTCCTCAGCGGTGCGCTCACCGATGTAGAGCTTGTGCTCCTTGCGCATGTACTTTACTATGGATTCGTCAAACTTGTCACCGGCAATCTTTACCGATGTGCTTGTAACTATGCCACCGAGTGCGATAACGGCGATATCTGTAGTGCCACCGCCTATGTCTATGACCATCACTCCGTCAGGCTTTGTAATGTCTATGCCCGCGCCTATAGCGGCAGCCACAGGCTCCTCCATGAGATATACGGACTTTCCGCCCGCCTGCACAGCTGCTTCCTTTACAGCACGCTTTTCTACCTCAGTCACACCGCTTGGCACGCATACCATGATTCTCGGCTTGAAGAACTTGCTTCCGCCGCAAGCTTTTCTAATGAAATACTTGAGCATTCTCTCCGTGATATCGTAATCCGAAATTACACCGTCACGAAGCGGTCTCACCGCAACGATGTTTGCCGGAGTCCTTCCGAGCATCTGGCGCGCATCCTCGCCGACTGCCAAAATCTCATCCGTGTCACGATTGAGTGCCACTACCGATGGCTCCTGCAAAATAATGCCCTTACCCTTTATATATACGAGCACATTCGCTGTGCCCAGATCTATTCCTACCTCAGAAATTCCCATTTCACATCTCCTCTTTTCTATTTTTTGTATACCTTTTCAAATCAACTGTTAGCTATTATCGCAAAGATATTATACAAAACTTCCCCTGCTATTTCAATTTGATTTTGCAATATTGCAGCAAAAAACCCGCTCATCTGAGAAACATTCTCAAAATCCTCCCCTGCAGCCTGCTATAAGGCGCGTAGCGCACCGGCACGTCAAGCCTTGCGGAGGTCTTCAAAACGCTCTTTTCATGGCTGAAGGTCTCAAAGCTCTTTGCTCCGTGATAGGCTCCCATACCGCTGTGCCCCACGCCGCCAAAACCAAGCGCATCGTTTGAAATATGCATAATCGTGTCATTTACACAGCCGCCGCCAAAGCTTGTCTCTTTTATAAAGCGCTTCTCGGTCTTTTTGCTGTTTGTAAAGACGTAGAGCGCAAGCGGCTTTTCGCGTCTCTTTATAAAGCACTCCGCCTCCTCCATGCTGTCCACAGTGATGACCGGCATAATCGGTCCGAAAATCTCCTCCTGCATCACGGCATCATCCTCCGTCACCTTGTCCATGACAGTAGGCGCTATTTTATTTGCGGAAACGTCGTACTTTCCTCCGTATATCACTTTTCCCGCGTCGATGAGACCAAGCAGGCGCTTGAAGTGCTTCTCGTTTATAATCTTGCCGTAGTCGCGCGCAGAAAGAGGATCCTCCGAATACATGACCTCAATTTGATGGATAAATTCTACAAGGAATTGCTCCTTGACAGCCCTGTGAATCAGGATATAGTCCGGCGCCACGCAGGTCTGCCCGCAATTCAAAAATTTACCAAAGGCCACGCGCCTTGCCGCAAGCTTTATATTGCAACTCTTGTCGATGATGCAAGGGCTCTTGCCCCCAAGCTCCAGCGTCACAGGCGTCAGATTCTTCGAAGCCTTCTCCATCACAAGCTTGCCGACATTCACGCCACCTGTGAAAAAGATGTAGTCGAAGCGCTGCTCCAAAAGCTCTGTATTTTCAGCTCTGCCGCCCTCCACGACCTCTGCGAAGCCCGGCTCAAAGACCTCGCCGATTATCCGCTTTATGACTCCCGATGTAGCCGGGGAATACGCGGATGGCTTGATAACCGCGCAGTTTCCGGCAGCGATAGCTCCCGCAAGCGGCTGCATACAAAGCAAAAACGGGTAATTCCAAGGCGACATGATGAGCACACAGCCGTAAGGCTCCTGCACAGTAAAGCTCCTCGCCGGAAATGCCGCAAGCGGAGTCCTCTTTCTCTTTGGGCGTGCCATTTTTTCCAGGTTTTTGATGTGGAAACTTATTTCGCTCAGCGCAAGGCCTATTTCGCACATGTAGCTCTCGGTCTCGGATTTTCCGAGGTCCTCATGCAGCGCCCACGCAATTTCAGCCTCATGCGCCTTTATCGCGCGCCTCAGCCGTTTCAGCATCCTCTTTCGAAATCTCAAATCCAGCGTCCTCTTGCTTGCAAAAAACTCCCTCTGCAATTTTATAATATCTTGAATATTTTCCATAAAAATCTCCATTCCGCCGCCTTGCATCGACACAAATAGTTGAATAAAGCTATCTTATCAGTCCTCAGCTTGAGTAGATAATGCCTTACCTAAAATAATACTCGTTTTCACGGAAATTGTCAATTTTGCTGCCGGAGCAAAGGTATCGAAATTTGAAAACAGCAATCAGAAAAATGTGTAAAAGTGCGCCGAAAATCGCGGAAAAATGTGTGAAAGTGTCCTTGAAAATCCCGGAAAAATGTGTTATGCTGTTACCGACGCATAGGGAAGGCGGGTGATTTGTGTGGAAAGAAAAGCTATTCAGAAGCTGATGCAATGGAAATCGAGTGAAGATCGCAAACCGATGGTGCTGAAAGGCGCGAGGCAGGTGGGAAAAACATGGCTGATGAAAGAATTCGGACGGAATTGCTACAACAATTACGTGTATTTCAATTTTGATGAAGAGGATGAACTGAAATCCATTTTCAAAAATAACAAGAATCCCCATCGTATTGTCGAACTCCTCTCTATGATTTGTGGAGAGAAAATCAAGCCGGAAAAGACGCTGATTATTTTTGATGAAATACAAGAATGTGCCGAGGCGCTGAACACGCTTAAATACTTCAAAGAAAAAGCAAACGAGTACCATGTTATTGCTGCCGGAAGCCTTCTCGGAACACTTCTTGCGAAGCCGAAATCTTACCCTGTCGGTATGGTAAACCTGCTAAATATCCAACCCCTGACCTTTGATGAATTTCTTCATGCGACCGAGCCTACGCTCTATACCTATTACACGGGAATTGAAAAAGGGCAGAAAATTGAGGATATCTTCCATAATCGATTGACGGAAGCGTATGACAACTATCTCATTATCGGAGGAATGCCGGAATGTGTCGCATCATGGGTCAAATATAAGGATCCGGCAAAGATATCCGGAATTCAGCGAGAGCTTATAGAAGTTTATGAAAACGATTTTTCGAAGCACAATGGTAGCGTAAACAGCGGGCGTATTCTGCTGGTATTTCGCAGCATTGTATCCCAACTTGCCAAGCCAAATGAAAAATTTATGTACGGTGCTGTCCGCGACGGAGGAAGAGCCCGTGATTTTGAGGAGGCAATCGAATGGCTGGTATCTGCCGGGATGCTGAATCGTGTTTGCAATGTTTCAAAGATGGAGCACCCGCTGGCTGCCTTTGATAAGCTGGAGCAATTCAAATTGTTTCTTTTTGATACCGGACTTCTCAAGCATATGGCGGGCATTGACAACAGCGCCATTCTCCTGAAGGCAGATTATCAATTCAAAGGTCCCCTGACAGAAAACTATGTTTTACAGCAGCTTTGCGGACAATTTGAGCTTGCACCACGGTATTATTCGGACAAAAGCAGTGAAATCGACTTTGTCCTTCAAAACGGTATGGAAATCATCCCGGTTGAAGTAAAAGGTGGTGAAGACAAATCCGCACCGTCCTTCAAAAGGTATATCGCGCAGTACAAGCCAACACACGCCCTGCGCTTTTCAAAACGCGGCTACCGTACTGACGGATATATTACAAATATCCCCTTGTATCTTGCAGGAAAAACGCGAGAGCTGTTGTGATGAGCCGACTGTCAATCCCGTCGTAACAAAATTCGCAAAAGAAACAAGCTCTCCGTCCTACTCAAGCTCCTCTTCCGTCTCCACTCCGGCCAGCCTTTGCAGCTCCTCCATGCGGGCGTCGAGGTCCGCACTGATCTCCGCGCATTTCTTGAGCTCCGACTCTATGTACTCCGCATTTTGGATGTTTTTCTTGTAGCGGATCTTGTGCTCCAGACTCGCCCACCAATCCATTGAAATCGTCCGGAATTGCACCTCTACTCTCATCATCTTTTTCTGGTTGTGCAGAAATATCGGTGTCTCCACGATGAGATGCAGGCTACGATAACCGTTCGGCTTCGGGTTTTTTATGTAATCCTTCTTCTGTATCAGCTTCACGTCATCCTGCTTGAGAAAGGCCTCAGACAGCATGTATATGTCCGAGGGATGCGAGCAGATGACCCTCACGCCCGCGATGTCATTGAGAGAGCTTTCGATTTTGTCCACCGAGATTGGGAGAGAAATTCCCATCCGATACAGCTTCTCCATGATGCTTTCCGGCGACTTGAGGCGCGTCTTTATCGACTCTATCGGGTTGCGATCGTACTGCAGCGAAAGCTCCTCATTGAGCACATTGAACTTTGTCGAGACTTCCATAAGTGCGCAGTTGTAATACGCCATGAGCTCGCGATAAGGATGTATACGTCCCTTTACCAGTGCCCTGAGTCCGTCCGTAATCGGTGTATTGTTGAAAATTCTATCGTTTTGCATATTTCTCTCCGTTTTTAATTCTTATACCGTTTCTTAGCATACATCATCACAGCTTTGATGGCAAATTGCTTTTATCCGATGCTCCTCAAAGCTCACAGCCGCCGGCCGACTGTTCCTTTAAGTATACATGATTTCCGTGAACATTTCATGAGTTTTTGCGAATATTCACAAATAGGTTGAATTATAGCTATTTTTATGCTATAACCAATGCCCAAAAGCGGGTAGCTTATCCTTTTGCATCGTACCCGGATAAGGAGGCTTTCCGCAGCTATTCATACCGATAAAAATCAGGATGAAAAAATTGACATCGCAGCGCGCCGCATCATGCTTCGCTATAAGCCGGCACTGCTGGAGCTTGCAAAATGATTAAATTTTCAAAAAAACAAGCTCTCCGTAACAAAATTCGCGGTTTTTCAGCCCGTTTTGCAACAAAAAGCGAAAACTGCGTAGGCGCCCCGCAAGCCGCAAGCCCTCCGCAAAAGCGCGGAGCCCCGCCGTTTCCGCACGCAAAACTTATCTTGCGACATAACGAGTCTGTCTTCCGCTTCCCTCCTGTGAAAGCTCACCGGATTCGCAAAGCTCCTTGAGCATCCTGAATGCCTTCGTCGTCCCCGCACCGAGCAAATTTTCTGCCTCTTTGCGTGTGATGCTGCCATTTTCCTTCGCATATTGAAGAATTTGAGCCTTTTGGGAAGTCAAGGAATGCTCGTTTTCCACATTGACCCTTATATGTCCTTCCGAGTGCGGCTCTTCGTTCGTATTCGGAAGGGTCACGCGGAAAACTCCCTTTGCGGTCTCGAATTTCGGCTGCGTGTGACAAAATTTGTATGCTCGTTCTATTTTTCCGATACCTGTGCCATAGCTTTCAATCAATCGCATGCGATAAAAGATTGCCGCGAGATTGGGATTTCTTGATTGTGAGATGCCGAGAAAAATTGATTTCAATTCCAGACCATTGACAAGGCCTCCAAGCGACACAAATTCAAGCCTATCCTCATAAATATTTATCAAATTACTACCGCTGAATGAATAATCGCGATGTACGATGCTGTTCAAAAGCGCTTCTCTCACAGCTTCCTCCGGATAATCCTTTGTATCAATTCGATCAAGGCCTGAGAATGTTGCTTTTGTCTTATTCAGCAGGCTTATAAACCGATAAACCTCTTCAAGCTGCTTCAAAATTGAGCCGGAAAATTCTTTCCTGTCACGAAAGAGTTCCTTATCTGTCCCTTGAAAGATCGCGACCTTTGTCGTCACCTCGCATTGTTCGGATAAAAGCAGCGCCAGATTTGTATACAGGCCGTCCTCACCTATCAATTTCAGCGTTTTCATCTGTGTGGATCCGATTTCAATGGTTCTTTTTTTCATCTCCTTTTGGAGCGTATTGAATGTCAGTTCCTGATTCAGGCTCCTTCCAAGCTCAAAGGATCTGCCGCTGCTTCGAATGAGCATCTCCCGGATTGCTTCCTCACTCATCGGCTGCGTCGCACTACCTTTTCTTATATACACCCCGCTTGGCTTCAGACCCTTTTCGCGAAGATAATACGGTCGATTTGTTCCGGTACTTACGTCTATTTCTATGACATGCTTTCCTTCCATTTCAATTGCGCTCACATTTACAAAGGGCATCACATCCGGAGACAGCGCATCCTTCAGTGAATTTACTATCCGCAGCATCACTTCGTCCGGGTCGTCTATGCCCAGAATTTCACCGTCTTTCCGGATGCCTACATAAACCGTGCCGCCCTCCGCATTTGCAAAGGCCGCCACTTCTTTTCGTATGTCCGCGACATACTCCTGCTTAAATTCAATATTATTATTTTCAAATCGAACCATCTTGCGCGTCTTCTTTCCCCTTTCTTTCTTCTTTCTTTCTCATTATAGAAAAGAAAGAAAGAAGAGTCAAGTCCAATCTTATCCCGCACAGAACATCTTGTAACAAAATTCGTGGTTTTTCAGCCCGTTTTGCAACAAAAAGCGGAAACTACGTAGGCGCCCCGCAAGCCGCAAGCCCTCCGCAAAAGCGCAGAGCCCCGCCGTTTCCGCAGCCTAAAGAAGCCCATCCAAGTCCACTATCACGTCCGCGCCTCGCCTGCGGCCAAGCAGCGCCGCCATATAGATCGGCAAATATATGCATCCCTCGCCCGCCTCCACATTTGAAAGTGACAGAACATAGCCTTTGTCTATCGCATATTCGTCTGCCTTGAGGAGATTGTCTATGGCCTTGTGCGCCCTGAAATTTTTGCCGGATTTTATCTCCAGCGGAACTATTTTGCCTTCATATTCTATCAAAAAGTCAATCTCGCCGATGGCTTTGCTCTTGAAATAATACGGTGTGATTTCGGCACTTGTGAGCTCCTGCGCGATATAGTTTTCAAACAGCGCACCGTTGTTGATCTCGTATTCTGAATTCATATTTAGCAAGGCTTTGCTCACATAATCCGGATAGCAGGAGGTCAGCAGGCCGACGTCGCTCATAAAGAGCTTAAATTGGTTTGTGGCCTTCGACAAAATCAGCGGCGGCTTCGGCTGGGCGGCTATGTATACCGGTATTGCGACTGCCGCATCCTTCAGCCAGAGAAAGCTGTTTTCATAGCGCTCAAATTTGAGCTCCTTATTGAGCTGCGTGAAGATAAACTTTCTGTTTTGCTGATTGAGCTGTGCCGGAATGGAGTCAAATATTGAAATAATCCGCAGCTTCCGGTCGTCATTTTCGTATTTCACAAAATCCGCCTTGTACTGCCTGAGGATGCTTCGCTGTTCCTCCCGGACGAGCCGCAGATTGCGCGTGCCTATAAATTCATTTACAGCCGACGGCATTCCGCCGCAAATCAGATAATAGTAAAAAATATTGAGCATACGCCTGTGGATTATATCATCCACCGGCTTCAGCTTCTCAAAACACTCCTCTATATAGTCAAGCGCGATATTTTCGACCCCCAAGGCCTCCGCAAATTCAAACAAAGTCATCGGATACATCTGAAACATGTCCACATATCCGACCGGAATGCTTTTGATTCCCTTCAGCTCCACACCGAGATTTGAACCGCTCAGAACATATCTGTAGCGTCCCTCATCCACCAAAAATTTGATCTTTGTTATGATGTCCGGATACAGCTGGATTTCATCCAGAAATATCACCGATTTCTTCTCCTCGAGCGCAGCGTCAGAATAAAGTGCCAGCCTCATTGAAATCTCTTCCGCGCTGCTTAGGCCCGAAATCACCTCCAATATGTCCTGCCTCTCCTGAAAATTCACCTCGAAGAAGGAAATACCGTTGCGCTGCAGCATTTCCCGAACAAGGTAGGTCTTGCCTACCTGCCGCGCGCCGTATACGAGCAGAGCCTTGCTGCTGTTATCTATCCAGTCTTGGATTTTTGCTTCGTACTGTCTCTTCATTTCTTCATCCTTCCTTGTATCTCTATTTTACAAGGTTTTGCCCCGTTTTTCAAGCTTTTTCGAAGAGTTTTGCCCCGTTTTTCCAATTTTATCGAGCTATTTTGCCCCGTTTTTCCGATTTTCTCGAGCTGTTTTGCCCTCTACAATTTATCCGCCATTTCCAGAAGCAGCCTTTCTGTCTTTTCCCAGCCCAGGCAAGGGTCGGTGATGGACTTGCCGTAGACCGTGCCGTCCACCGGCTGACAGCCATCCTCAATATAGCTTTCAATCATCACGCCCTTTACCATATTGCCGATGTCCTTGTTGAAGCGACGCGACTGCAGCACCTCCCTGCAAATCCTGATCTGCTGCAGGTAGTCCTTGCCGGAATTCGCGTGGTTTGTATCCACCATGATCGCCGGATTTTTTATGCCCTTTTCGTGATACATATCGCACACGAGGCGCAGATCCTCATAGTGGTAGTTTGGCAGCGACTGCCCGTGCTTATTCATGTAACCGCGCAGTATCGCATGCGCGTAAGGGTTTCCGTGTGTGGCAACTTCCCAGTTTCTGTAAATAAATGTATGTCCGCTCTGAGCCGCGACGAGCGAGTTCATGAGCACCGAAAGGTCGCCGCCCGTAGGATTCTTCATGCCTACCGGTATGTCCAAGCCGCTTGCCGTGAGCCTATGGAATTGGTTTTCCACGGAGCGTGCTCCCACAGCCACGTAGCACAAAAGATCGCTCCAATATCTGAAATTATCCGGATACAAAAGCTCGTCCGCGCAGAAGAATTCCGTCTCCTTCATCGTGCGTATAAGCGTTTCTCTTATGGTGATGAGGCCCTTGAGCATGTCCTCACCGAGCAGCGGATCAGGCTGATGGAGCATGCCCTTGTAGCCCTTGCCCGTAGTCCTCGGCTTGCTCGTATACACTCGCGGAATAACGAGAATCTTCTCAGTTACCGCATCCGCAGTCTTGCGAAGCCTCGAAAGATAGTCAAGCACCGCGTCCTCATTATCCGCGGAGCACGGTCCTATGACCACAAGCAGCCTGTCATCGCGCCCGTCCAGTATGGCCTCTATCTCGCCTACGACCTTCTCACGCTTCGCAGCGTAGTCCTCACTTATGGGAAATCTTTCCTTGATATCCTTCGGAATCGGAAGCCTCCGTTTGAAATCCATATTCATCTTTGTTCCACCTCATATAATATCTTTTAGATACAGAAAATATCTAAATGAGAGCTTTACATTCGGCTTACACTAAACTCTGAAATGCCGTATTTTTACATAATCGGAAGATTTTTCAGCGCAGCTGCTTTGTAAAGTACTCATTAAGCTTTTTGCAACAACATATTCTTCTATCGTTTTTTAAACTACTTTTCCTTGTCAAAGAGCTTTCTTCTCGCGGTCGAGCGCCTCATCATATCCTTGATGCCCTCCTTGTCGCCCTCCATGAGCATCCGCTCAAGCTTTGACATTTCAATGGTGAAGAGCTTCACCTGGTGAAGGAGCGCGTCTTTATTCAGCAGAAACAGCTCGCTCCACAGCGTCTCGTCTATGCGCGCGATACGCGTCAGGTCGCGGAATGAGTCTCCGGTATAATCTTCCAATCTATCCATATGATTGCAGGTCATGAGCGTCATAGCTATACAATGCGTAAGCTGTGACACAAAGCCTATCATCTCGTCGTGATCGTATGGAGAAAGCTCGGAAATCCGCGCAAATCCAAGGATTTCACCAATTTGTCTGCAAGTCTCCTTCGCGTCCTCGCTGTTCTTCTCGGTCGGTACTATGATGTAGTTTGCCTGATAAAATATCTTTTCATTGCTGTTTTGGACGCCAAGCTTTTCACAGCCCGCCATAGGGTGAGCCGCTATGTATTCGCAGTCGTCGCGGAGCATATTCTGGATCTCGTCCACCACGCAGCCCTTTACGCCCGTCACGTCTGTCAGAATCGCGCCAGACTTGAAATACTTTTGATTTTCCGCTATCCATTCCTTGAAAATGTGCGGATACAGAGCAAATATCACAAGGTCCGCTGCTCCTATAAAGTCGGGATCCGCCTCCGTCCTGCCCTCTGCGATGATGTTATTTTCAAGCGCATAGGCTATAGTCTTCGGATTCGTGTCTATAGCTCGTATTTTGAAGCCGTTTTTCATAAAGCCTCTGGCATAGCTTCCGCCGATTATGCCGAGGCCGACTATCAGGATGTTTGTATTCTTGTCAATTTTCAATTTCTCTTACCTCAATTCCCAGTTTTTCAAGTTTTTTAAAGAAGTCCGGAAAGCTCTTATTTACGGCCTCCGCGCCTTCTATTTCGCCCCCTGTGAGTGTGAGAAGCACCGCCATTGCCATTACTATGCGATGGTCATTGTGCCCGTCTATCGCATCTGTCGGCGGGCTGATTCCAAAGCCGACCTCCGATTTACAAGCTGCTCCCAAGCCGTCATCTGATTCATAAGCTGTCTCCAAAGCGTCCCTCGATTTGCAGGCTTCTTCAGAAGCAACTCCCGGCTCCATAGATACCTTTTGAACGGCCTCCAAACGAATCTCCTCTTTAGGTACTGCGGAAACGGCGCAGCTTTCCGAACCGCCCAGGCTCTCCGCATCCGCTCTTATTCCTACGACTACCTCGTCCTCGCTGACCTCTACCGCTACGCCGAGCTTTGCAAGCTCTGCCGCCATTGCCGCGGCTCTGTCACTTTCCTTGATTTTCAGCCGTCTGCAGCCCGTAAAATGCCCGCCGCCGCAAAGAGCCGCCACCGCAAAGAGCACCGGACCGAGGTCCGGGCAGTCGGAGATGTCTATCGGCTTATCATGGTCTGCCATATTCATATATTTAATTTGCTCAAACAGCTGCTTGTACACCCGATCGCCCTGCAGGCTGTCAGGCCGGAGATTAGTCACCTTCACACCCCCACCGAGCACATTCAGCGCATCCAGGAAGGCTGCATTCGAATAATCACCCTCCACCGCCGTTTCCGCAGCGATATAGTCCTGAGAGCCTTTTACAAATATGGTATTTTCGTCCTGCCAGCTCGCCTTCACTCCAAATGCCGCCAATGCGGAAATCGTCATATCAATGTACGGCCGGCTCTCGATCGGCGGCGTGATTTCAATCCTGCTGTCGCCGGAAAGCAGCGGCAGCGCAAAGAGCAGTCCGCTTACAAATTGGCTCGAGACGTTTCCAGGCAGCATAAACGTCCCGGGCGCAAGCCGTCCGCAGACCGTGATACCGGCCTCGTCCTGCTCAAAGCTGATGCCCTGCTGTGCACACATTATTTTGTATACATCCTGAGGCCTTTGCGGGAGGCGTCCCTTACCTGTCAATCTGCTTTTACCGCCTATCGCAAGGCATATCGGCAGGAAGAACCGCAATGTACTTCCGCTTTCGCGGCAATTCAGGATGCGCTTTTCTCCTTCTTTTTCTAAAAGAACATCCTCCCTGGAATCAAAGTTGAAAGCCTCTTTGGTTGGTTCAGATTCCGAAGCTGCTTTGGGAAGCTCTGATTCCGGAGCTGCTTTGATAGTCTCTGATTTCGGAGCTACTTTGGGAAGCACAATGGTAGATGGGCTTTCAATGTTGCGGAATTTTTTTCCATAAATTACAGCTGCATCTTGTCCAACTTCGCAGCGCACACCCAGCGCCGCAAGGCAGTCCAGTGTGGCCAGCACATCCTCTGAAGCCGCGATTCCGTGAATCACCGACTTGCCGCCCGCAAGGCCCGCGCATATGAGTAGCCTGTGTGCCATGCTTTTGGATGGAGGCGCCTCCACTGTGCCTCTTGCAATGCCCTTTTCTATCCTTACACGCATGGATTCCCTCCCGATTTTCCTTCCGAGAACCCTTCTGCTTGACCTGCTCCTAATTTTTTTTCTAACGGAGATCTTTCTTGCCTTGCTACTGATT
>CAVHIG010000016.1:0-34835 GCA_963636105.1 Anaerovoracaceae bacterium | reverse complement strand
TCTTGCGCTGCTCGTCACAAGGGCCTGCAGACAGCTACCGCCCCAAATCTTCCTTGTAACAAATAATTTGATAAAGTATACAATACTAATATCCTAAGTCAAGCGACGACGTCGTAAATTGCGATTTCTTCCAATACGAGCTCTGCTTTGACAGTCCTTTGGAATTTACAGTCAGATTAACTGCAAGGTAAGATTTTGTAGAGCCTCTCATCAATACGAGCTCTGCTAATTGACTATTCAATTCCAAAATATGTAAGGTACCATAAAATCGACTTTTTTTGAAAGTCACGATACCTTTTGATAGCAATAAGAGCTATTTGGGAAGCTTTTAGCCAAAAAAACAGGAGAAAGTATCGTGAAATTCAAGTTTCACCAGGTTCACGATACCTTTTTCCTACAAAAGGTATCGTGAAGTTTGAAAATCAGTGAAATTGCGATACTTTTTACCTTGTTCAAAGCCATCGGAGTCATCTTACGATCTGCATCCTCTTATATATATTACCCCTTTATTGAATTGTATACCATCCCCGGGTAAAATGCAACCATTTTTATATAATTATATACATTTTTTTCAAAATTTAAGGCTATTTCCCATATGCGTGGATCTGTTCCTACTCATCATTTCATTGCCGGAAATAGGGCAGCTCATCCCAAAATACTCGTTACTTGTCTGAACTAATGCGAGTAGGGCTTTTTCTGGAAGTACCGATAAATATGCGCATTATATAGTATACCTGCGATTAGCAATCAACATATAATATGCCTGCGCTCTTCGCTGAGATACCAGCTGATTTCATAGGCTTCATCCGCCCAGCCTGCGAGTCTATCCTTCGCCGAAACATCTGCAGGCTCACCTATTGACTCGCAGAACCTCGCATAAGAGGCTATACCTGCGGAATCTGCAATTCCGGACGCAATTTCCGCTTCTGTGGGGATGAAGAACAGGCTTTCCGGCAGCCTGCGATATTCTTTTCTATGCGACGTACTTTTGATAATATATAACATTTTCTGTAAGTGCAATTTCAGAGATATTGCGGAAGAATACTTTACACGCCAAGAAAAGCCGCAGCATCGCAGACCGGCCGAAAACTAAATCGAAAGAAGAGGAAATCACAATATATAGCTGCATCAATTGCGGTGAAATGCAAGTTGTGCGTGTAGTGATTGTAAAATCGAGTTTTCGGACAGTCTATGTGGGATAGCCGCTGCGGCTTTTCAAGATTTTAAGAATTGTAATTTTTAGGAAAGGTCGGATACCCCAATCCGCCTTCTCTGGATTGGGGTATCCGAAAGGTTTGAAAATCCGTCGGATCATCCGAGGGATTGGGGTATCCGGGGAGTTGAATGAAATTTGCTTAAGTTTAAATGAGGCCAATGCTTTGCGAAAGCCATTTAATTTGCTGCCTCTTGCATCATACTGTCTCCAGTTGCCCCGCATTCCTGTGCTTTGCCTTTATCTGGTACAAAGGCTCCGATGATTCCGCCTATCACGGCAGGTATAATCCAGTTGAGCTGGTATTCGGATAATGGAAGCACATCAATAAATTGGAATGGCAGGCCATAGGTCACGCCTACAGTCAGCAGACTCACTATAAAGGCTACCAAAGCTGCACCTTTGTATATGTTGCGATTGCTGATCTTTTTCTTGAGAAAGCTCAGCAAAATCAGGCATACAATTACCGGATATACAACACACAAAATTGGTGTCGCAATGCTAATTATAGTGCTGAGTCCAAAGCTGGAGACTACGGCACTAAATACGCAGATAATGCCGACCACTACACCATATTTTACCTTACCATGCGTAACCGAATCAAAATACGATGCTGAAGCAGCAGTCAAGCCAATGGCCGTTGTCAGACAGGCCAGACCTACAATGACACCCAGCATGATTACACCGAAACGTCCCAGTAGACACTCTGTAATAGTTACTATAAGACTTGCCTGATTTACGTTTGCAATATTCTCTAATGAGGAATAGGTGGCTCCCAAATAAGTCAGGCCGCAATAAATTACAAAGAGGAGTACCCCGGCCAAAACGCAGGAAATGGTAGTGACACGAGTCCGTTCCTTGTGATCCGTATACCCACGTTCTGTTACGGTAGCACAAATAACGATAGCAAATCCTAAAGCACCCAGCACATCCATGGCCTGGTATCCATTGATGATGCCTTCCGCTACGACATTGTCGATGACCGGCTCCGCAATCGGGCCAAGAGGGCTGACCACTCCAGCTACAACCAGCACTATCAACGCAACTACCATAAGAGGAGTCAAAAACTTGCCCACGATATCCACAACTTTGCTTGGTTTGATTGTCAATATAAAAACAAGAGCGAAATAAATCACGGCCACCAGTACAGGACTTGTCCCAGGAATGATAGGAGTAATTGTCATTTCATAAGTAGTGGCAGCAGTACGAGGAATGGCCAGGAGCGGACCTATGCAGACCACAACAGCCGTATTTAGAATTAATGCGGGAATATTTCCGATGACGCCGGTAACGCCGCTGATGCTTCCGTCACCGTTGATCATGGCCACCATCGTTACAAAGGCCAGACCTACGTCCATAATGATAAATAATAGAAATCCTATAAACCATTGTGTACCGGATTCCATACCAAGGTACGGCGGAAAGATAAGACTTCCTGCGCCAAAGAACATGGCGAAAAGCGCCAGTCCTATTACTAAAGGATCAGAACGTTTATGTTGATTTAGCATATTGATACCTACACTTTCTTTTATCGGATCATCTCTTTTCTTTCTCTTTTTAAGCAGAAGGGAAAGCTTTTGCTTTCCCTTCCACCAAGCTGTCCGAAAACGCAATTTATCTTTTAAATACCTCGATATACGGTATATCGACATGGTATTGATTACCATATATCGTGCTCTTTACAACTGCTTTCTTAATTTTCGTACGTTCTTTTATGCCTTAATGTTTTATCCTTTGCTGTCTTATTAAAGAAGACCCTTTGTGGAATCCCACAGAGGAAGCTTTATGCCCAGACCCTTTTCGAGAGCCTTATCAAAGATGATGCGGGCGCACATCATATCCTCAGATGCCATGCCTACATTGTTGAAGATCAAGATTTCGTCCTTGCTCGAACGTCCAGGAACCAAGCCGGCAGCCAAGGCACCCGTCTCACCGGTAATTTCAGGAAGACCCCAAGGATAATATCCGTAACCGATAAGAAGCTCATGCTCTTCGATTGAATCCATATAATAACGATCCGCCATCTTGTATACTGCGTCCTCATATACACTGTGGCAATCCAAGCAAACTATGGTCTGTCCCTTGTGTACGCTTTCTTTCTTTACAAATGGTGCAGGAGTATGAGATATAGGTGTCGCAGATACAACAACCTCGCTCTTGCTTACAAGCTCGTCTGCAGTAGCGCACTTTACAATCTTTGCCTTTACTCGAGGCTGCTCGTTTGCAATCAGACGATCCATAGCAGTTTCAAACGGATCATAGATGTATATAGTCTCTAACTCTTTCAGAATATTTTCTACCATATCTACATTGTTGTGACCCTGAATACCGCAGCCGATCATACCAAAGGTCTTTGCATCAAGATTTGCGCCATGCTTGATGGATACAAGTGCTGTAGCCGGAGTACGGCGTTTTGTAATCCAGCTGGCATCCATAATGGAGAGCACATGGCCGGTAAGCGCATCATTGTAGATTATCTGGCAGTTTGTAGGTACTACTTCAGGAAACAGCTTGTGGTTTGTAGGGAAATTTGAGCCCCACTTTATACCGCAGGCATACTGATCAGGCAGATTTGCAGGCATTGCATGCATCAAGCAGTCCTGCATAGGATGTATACCGATTTTTGCAGGCATCTCCAAAATCTTCTTGGAATAATCAATCATACCCTTTTCAGTAGCATCTATGATCTCCATATCTGTAAGGCCGGTATCGATACAGTCTTTTTCGCTGAGGTACAGGAACTCATGTCCGATGTTCAGATGTTTTTTGTACTCCTCGCGCAGCTTCATGGCCGCGTCATACTGTGCTTGCGTATATACCATAATTGCATCTCCTTTTCTTTTATTTCATTATCTTGATTTATCTTGCGCACGTGCTGTTTTGTATGGTCTAATAATAACAAAGCGCATTTTAAGGAAACTTTTCCGCTTCACTTTAAGTTTTTTCGCTTCACACGCAAAAAAATAAAGCCACAACGCAGCTAAGGAGTCATTATGTCGGAGATTACAAATCATATCGGTCAAAGAATTCGTTTGTACCGAAAAAACAAACATTGGACCTTGGAACAATTTGCCTCGCTCCTGTGCAAAAGCAAATCCACTGTATCAAAATATGAGTGTGGTGAGATTTCTATCGATATTGAAACACTATATGAAATAGCTGACGTGCTACAAATTAGCATACGCCAGCTATTGGATTTGCCTGAATCACATGAAAAGATAAGTCTGATGCCGAGAGGCTTCTTTTCAAAGGGTTCAAGGCTTTATGTTTATTACCTTAATAAAAATAGTAGTCGAATCGTGTCCGGCGTGCTGGACTTTTCACGCGAAGCAACGGGCGAATACACCAGCATATTCTATGCCGATATCAAAAGCTATGACAACCTGTATCAATGCCGGCATCTATACTTTGGAGACGTCCATTACTCAGACAGCTTTGTAAATCTGATCATGCAAAACCAGGACAATGCATCAGAGAGAATCTTTCTGAATATCGCAAACACCTTTGGTCAGGGCACGGTTACAATCGGTATGATGAGTGGAACGTCTTCAAAATACATGGTTCCAATCGCACTGAAGATCATCGTCTCGCAAAATACAATTCCTCAAGATGACACGCTTCGAAGCGAGTTGCAATTCACCCGTGAGGACTTTTCTGCCATGCGCAAGGCGCACTGCTTTACCCTGGACCGCCTCTTTGAGCAATTCAACGATTAGATAGCCTCCCCCAGCCTTTTATCCATTCTCCTTCAGGCCAGGTTCACTTCAGTCCCCGTATCCGTCTCAATCCAGCACTCCAAGCCAGTCCCTACATCAGCTTCGTATCCTCGAGCTTTTCAACAAAGAACTCGTTGACCTTTATAAGCGGCTTTCTGAGAAGCAAGCCGAGAAGCAGCATAGGCGGCACAAAGAGGCAAAGCTTGCCCAAATTGATGAGATAATCGTACTTGTACACGCCCGCTATCGCATCGCGCATCGCATCTATCGCATACGTAAAAGGCAAAAACGGATACATATTCTGGAAGAACTGCGGCGTCACCTCTATCGGGAAGGTACCGCCCGCGCCCGCAATCTGAATAACCATGATGATTACGGCCACCGCCTTGCCCACATCGCCAAAGGACACAGTGAGCGTATAAATTATGCTGACAAAGACGAAGCTCGCCACCCAGCCCGCAACGACAAATTTCAACGGATTCAGGCACTGTATGCCGAGGAAATACAGATCGCCCAGGCATATTATCGTCGTCTGCAAAAATCCGATCAGCCAGAAGAAAAGTCCCCTTCCGAAGTAGCATTGATGCGGCCTGAGATTCTTGAGCCTCTCATCCTCCGCCACATTTACCTTAAACATAGCCACCATTACAATGGCTCCTACCCATATCGCAAGCACGCTGTAGAAAGGCGCCATTCCCGAACCGTAATTCTCTATCGGATAGATCGAATTTGTATGTATCGTCACCGGCGAGGCCATAAATTCCTTGAGCGAATCCGGGTCGTTTTGCAATATATTCTTCACCTTTTCGACCACTTCGATGTCGTCGAGATCGTAGTCGCCGCTTTGAATTTTCTCCACGCGCTCTATCGCGTCGTCCAGCACCTCTTTTGTGGCTTCGAGTGCGGAAACGGCGGCATCCAGCGTTTCATTGAGTCCAGAGAGCATGTAGGAGGTTCTGTTTAGCGCTTTTTTGCCATCGCTTGTCAGACCCTGCGCATCACCGGAGAGATCAGAAAGCAATTCAAGAGCATCGCTGCAATCCGCAAGAATTGTCTGTATATCGTCATTTATATCATCCGTAGTATTGCCCACCTTATCTATCGCGCCATTCTTGTTGAGCAGCCTCAGCTTCTCTGCGAGGTCATCACACTTTTCAGAGATGTGCGAAAGCTTTTTATCTATACGCTTTGCGGCACTTTCTGTCGTATCCTGCGCAGAATCCACCGTCTCCTGTGTGCTGTCTGCGAATTCGCTTGTGTCCCCGATTACTGTACGCAGACTCGAAATCGTATCCTGCGCATCTGCCAGATTCTCATTCAAAAGCTTTAGAGAATCTATCACAAGTCCGAAATTTGTGCTGTAGAGCTTGAGATCCTCCGAAGCCTGACTGAAAGCATCCTTAAGAGAGCTCTCGCCGGACTCCGCCGTTTCCTCGAGCCCCTCTATCGTCGTATTCAAAATAGTAGTGAGCACCTCTGTCACCGTAGATACAAATTCGGAATTTATCTGCTCACCGAGGGTATTTATACCGCTGTTTGTAATCTTCGGCGCTATGGCATTTTTCTTTTCATTGACGTAGTATTCAATCGTAGGGCTCTCAATAGTCCCGCTCACCACGCTCAAAAGATCGCTCGAAAAGGTCTCAGGTATGATGACAGCGGCATAATAATCGCCCGATTTTACACCCTCCAGGGACGTATCATAATCGACAAATTGCCAGCCGATTTTGTCATTCCCACGCAAGGTGTCGATGATTTTGTCACCGAAGTTGAAATCCATGCCTTCAAAGTTTGTGCCCTCATCAAGGCTTGTGACCGCGACCTTGAGGCCTCCGGTCTTGCCATATGGATCCCAGTTTGCGGCTACATTGAACCATGCATAGAGCGATGGAATGAGCGTGATGCCCATCACTACCACAAGCGCGATCATGTTGCGGCTGATTCTTTTTACATCGCCTGTAAAAATTCTAAATATGTTTCTCATTTATCCCGTTCTTCCTCTTTCTTGAATTTTTTCTTAAATCTGTAATCTATATAATTTATCGTAATGACGTATGCCGCCAAAAGCAGCAGATACACCACCCATATCACCATAAAGGTAATCTTGGATTCCATATCTACAGCAAACATGAATATTACAAAGAGCACCGGCCAGACTATTACTCCCGCAAAGCCTATCCTCTGCAGCTTTTTGTAATTCCTGTCGAATTTTTCGAATGAAATCTTCAGCTCCTCATAGGCCACGGCCCGCATCACGCCTTCATCCGCGCCAAATTCCGCCAGTACCCTCGTAAGCGCGTCCTGACTTTTCCAGCCCTTATCGACAAGCGCCTTGTATTTTGTATTCAACCTCTTTTTGATGTATTCCCTTGCTCCATCATAGGAGGCCTGATTCCGTACCAGCTTTATATTGCTGTTTTTTTCAAACAGCTCCTCCACAAAATCGTCTATTTCTTTCACTATTTCAAATCCTTCCAAGTTATTTCCGGTTTGCTTTCCGCACTCACAAGCTATGCCTTCCGCAAGCTTGCTTGCATCGACACAAGCTATCTGCCACCTGTCTTTTCGAGTGTCTTGAGCAGCGGCAGCTCATCCCTTATCACATCTACATAGGACAGGTCTATATCCGCATAGCAGATCCCCTCTTTTTCGTCGAGCTTGCCGGCGAAGTCACCCCACGGCGTTACCACACAGGAATGCCCATAGGAATGATATTTCGAAGCCATATTTCGGGATGGCGAGCAAGCCGCAAAGTAGATTTGATTGTCTACCGCGCGCGAACGCATAGCAAGATCCCAATGCGCAGGACCCGTCGTGAGATTGAAGGAGGCCGGCAAAATCACAAGCCTTGCTCCCGCGAGAGTCATTCTGCGGAAATGTTCCGGGAAACGCACGTCAAAGCAGATAGCTACTCCGAGCTTGAATTCCTCGGTGCCGTCTTCGGTCTCAAGCTTCACATCCACCACAGTGTCGCTATCGCCCGGTGTCAGGCTGTTTGATTCCTTAAAATACATGGCGGGCTTTATCGTGCCGTCGGCATTTACGCGTTCCTTTACGTCAATGTCGAAAAGATGCATTTTGCGATGCCTGCCTATGACCGTGCCTTGCGGATCGAAAATGAAGCTCGTATTATAGACTTTATCCGTGGCCGGGTCGATTTCAGAAATGGAACCACCTACAAGGTAAATCCCAAGCTCCTTTGCAAGCGCGGACATCTTCTGCACGGTCTGCCCATCTGCCGGCTCTGCATATTCTCTAAAATTATTTCCGGTATATGGGCAGTCCCACATTTCTGGCAGGGACACTATTTTGGCACCGGCCGCGGCAGCTTCCCTCACCATTGAGCTCGCCTTTTCCCAGGTCTCTTTTTTGTTTTCAACCATATCCTTCTTCTGCGAATCAGGCATCTGGCAGAGTGCTATTTTAAACATTTCTATCTCCTATTTTTTCTACCTTATTGTAAATGTATGCATTTGCGAATTTCTACTTTATTTTAAAACATTACGGCACGATATTCAACATCTTTGAAGCCGAACCTTCAAACAAAATATTATGCACTATCGCCTTGCCCGAAATAATTATTTTTACTATAATATTAAATAAGTTGAAAAGATTTGCATACACGAATTGAGGTAAAGCCATGTATAATAATCCAAATGATAATTCAAACACAAATTTAAAAGAAAGGCTTAGAAGCCCGCGAGCCTTTGAACTTATAAAAACGGCGGAGGAAGCTGCCCGCCTTGTCGAAGACGGCATGTGCATAGGCATGAGCGGTTTCACATCCTCGGGCTACGTAAAGGCCGTGCCGCTTGCCCTCGCAGAGCGTGCGAGAAACGGCGAGAGCCTCCGCATCAGCCTCTATACCGGCGCCTCCGTAGGCCCTGAGATAGACACAGCCCTCACCGAGGCCGGCGTCATAGACAGGAGATACCCATACCAGACAAATAAGGAGCTGCGCAATGCCATAAACGCGGGCAGCGTAGCCTATTGCGACATGCACCTTTCGCAGTCACCGCAATACATCGCCTGCGGCGCCCTGAAAAAGCCGGACATCGCCATAGTGGAAGCCCTCGCCGTTACCGCGGAGGGACACATCATACCCACCTGCTCTGTCGGAAATTCCGCGACCTTCGTCAAATACGCGGACAAGGTCATCGTAGAGCTAAACACCGCCGTGCCCGCGGCTCTTGAAGGCATGGCAGACATATACATCCCCGAAGAATGGCCAAATCGCCAGCCTATAGCAATCACAAGTCCCGGCCAGCGCATAGGCACGCCATACATAGAATGCGGCTTCGACAAAATCGCGGCCATCGTCCTCACTGACATTCCGGACAAGACAAGGCCGCTTGCAAAGCCTGACGAAAATTCGGAGAAAATCTCCGCAAACATATTAAAATTCCTGGATAATGAGGTCGCCTGCGGGAGACTCGGAAAATCGCTCCTTCCTCTGCAGTCCGGCGTCGGAAGCGTTGCAAACGCGGCACTCTACGGACTTTGTCACTCGGACTACGAGGGCCTTTCCTGCTACACCGAGGTCGTACAGGACTCCATGCTTGAGCTCCTGCGCTGCGGCAAGGCAAAGGAAGTATCCACCACCGCGCTCACCCTCTCACCGGATGAATTCAAAAGATTCTTCGCCGAAATCGACGACTTCAAGGACAAAATCGTCATCCGGCCGCAGGAAATCAGCAACAACCCGGAGGTCATCAGACGTCTCGGCATAATCTCGATGAATACGGCCATCGAGGCAGATATATACGGAAATGTCAATTCCACCCATATAATGGGCAGCAAAATGATGAACGGCATCGGCGGCTCGGGCGACTTTTCGCGAAACGCCGCGATTTCCATATTTACCACCGTCTCCACGGCAAAGGACGGCAAAATCTCATCCATCGTACCTATGGTATCGCATGTGGATCACACGGAGCATGAGGTGATGGTGCTTATCACGGAGCAGGGCTACGCAGACCTTCGCGGACTTTCGCCAAGGGAGCGCGCCGAAGCGATTATCGAAAATTGCGCACATCCGGACTACAAGGAGGCTCTTTGGGACTATTTCCACCGCGCCTGCGGGCAGTCCGCGCTCCACACGCCGCACATCCTAAACGAAGCCCTCTCCTGGCACGAACGCTTCCAAAACACCGGCAGCATGAGGGATACCGGGGAGCGCGATTAGCTAACTGCTCGCAGCTCACCGCTGATTAAACTTTTTTCAAATAAAAAAAAGGAGACCTGCAATGACAGAGCTTTTAATCACAATTACAAAAATCCTCGCGGGGCTCTTCCTTGGCATTCTCGGCGGAAACGGCGCAGTTTACGCATTCAATCACGTCCCCGCCTCGTGGCTTTGCGACTATGGAGAAGACCCCTGGAAGGTAGATCATCCGAATGCGACTGACAGAAGCTCCGCAGGCCCTGATGATTACATCCCGCAAAGAATCAAAAGCCACCCCTACAAGCTCGCATTTTCCATGCTCCTTTGCGTGGCATACGTATGGCTCTTTGCTGCAAATCCTGTAAACATAGCCATTCCAAGCTGCATTGCACTCTGGCTTCTTCTGCTCATCGCAATCGCTGACAGAAAATATATGATAATCCCAGACCAATTTACGGTATTTTTGGCAATCACAGCCATAGGCTTTATTCCAAAGCATATGAGCTTTCTCGAACCGCTTTGGGGCGCGCTGCTCGGAGGCGGCTCAATGCTGCTTGTGGGCCTGATAGGCCGACTGATTTTCAAGAAGGAGAGCCTCGGCTTTGGCGATGTAAAGCTCTTTGCGGCCATCGGACTAAGCCTTGGACTCTATGGCACGGCGATAGTGCTTGTCGGCACTTCATTTCTGAGCTGCATCGTCTATATGATACGCCTGCTGCGCAAAAAAATCAGCAAGGGCGATGCTCAGCCTCTCGCTGATATCATCGCCCTCGTATGCAGTATCTATATTCTCTTGGATTGCTACGGTATATCCTACTTGCCCGGCTTGTAAGAGCTCTTGAGATCCACTATGCGATTGAATACCAAATCGCCGTCCTTGCAAAGCTTTGCGTCCGCGATGTAGTATCCGTGTCTGAAGAACTGGAAGCGCTCGCCAGCCTTCGCCTCCGCAAGCGCAGGCTCCGCGTATGCGTCGATATACTCCACAGAATTCGGATTGAGCTGATTTTCGCCGTTTTCATCAGGCAGCATCAGATAATCGTATGATCTGATCTTGATAGGCACAGCTGTCTTTGCGTCTACCCAGTGAATGGTACCCTTGACCTTGCGTCCCTCAAATGGCAGCCCGGACTTTGTCTCCGGATCGTAGGTGCACAAAAGCTCCTTTATGGATCCGTCCTCATTCTTTACGACCTCATTGCACTTTATAAAGTATGCGCCCTTGAATCTTACTTCATTTCCCGGGAAGAGTCTGAAGTACTTCTTTGCAGGCACCTCCATAAAATCGTCGCCGTCTACCCAAAGCTCACGCGAGAAAGGTACCATACGATTACCCATCTCAGGCACTTCCTTGTTGTTTTCGATCTCGAGCATCTCACTTTTATCCTCAGGATAGTTTGTGATGATGACCTTTATAGGCTTTTCTACTACGTTTCTGGACTCTACCTTGTTTTTCAAATCCTCACGCACGCAATGCTCGAGAAGCGACATCTCTACAGTGCTGTTTGCCTTTGCCACACCTATGCGCTCGCAGAAATCGCGTACAGCCTCAGGCGTATAGCCTCTTCTGCGCAGACCCGCGATGGTCGGCATTCTCGGATCATCCCAGCCCTCTACATCGCCATTGTCCACAAGAGCCTTGAGATAACGCTTGCTCATGATTGTATTTGTAATGTTGAGTCTTGCAAATTCTATCTGCTGCGGCGGCGTCTCCCACCAGCCGATCTCGCGAAGCACCCAATCATACAGCGGTCTGTGATCCTCAAACTCGAGCGTACAGATGGAATGCGTGATGCCCTCTATAGCGTCCTCGATAGGATGCGCAAAGTCATACATAGGATAGATGCACCACTTGTCGCCCGTGTTGTGATGCGTCGCGTGCGCTATTCTGTAAATTACAGGATCTCTCATATTGATATTAGGCGATGCCATATCTATCTTTGCACGGAGCACCTTCTCACCGTCAGCATACTTGCCCTCGCGCATTTCCTCAAAAAGCTTGAGATTCTCTTCTACGCTTCTGTTTCTGTAAGGAGATTCCTTGCCCGGCTCCTTGAGCGTGCCTCTGTAGGCCTTGATCTCCTCAGCCGACAGGTCGCACACATAAGCCTTGCCCTTCTTTATAAGCTCTATCGCACCCTCATACATCTTATCGAAATACTCCGATGCCCACAGTCTCTTTGTCCAGGTCCAGCCCAGCCACCTTACGTCAGCCTCTATGGAATCTACATATTCCACATCCTCCTTTACAGGATTTGTGTCATCATATCTCAGATTACAAAATCCGCCGTACTTCTGCGCTGTGGAGAAATTCAGGCATATGGACTTTGCGTGTCCTATATGCAGGTAGCCGTTTGGTTCCGGCGGAAACCGCGTATATACCGGGTTGTCGCCGTATTTCTTGCTTTCGAGGTCTTTCTCGATGATATTGTGTATAAAATTGTTGCTTTCAAATTCTGCCATATTCCATCCTCCCGCGACGCATCGCCGCAAATACATCTATTGGAGATATTTTATCATAACTTTCAAACTTTTTAAAGGAAAACTTATGCCTGAATGCCGCTGCGAGGCGCTATTTTAAGGACAATCCCACTATGTAAAAAACCCTTTCGCATAGCGAAAGGGTTTTTGTATATATATTGTGTCCGGCTTACCTTTTATGCACATCAAAGACTAGCTCATAAGTCCGCACCATACCTGAGTAAAACACTCCGGATTTTCGAAAATTTATCTCTCAACTATGATAGCTGTACCCTGACCGCCGCCGATGCAGAGTGTAGCAAGACCATACTTGGAATCTCTCTTCATCATCTCGTAGATAAGAGTGATGAGGATTCTGCAGCCGGATGCTCCGATTGGGTGACCAAGAGCGATAGCTCCGCCGTTTACGTTGAGCTTCTCAGGATCAAATCCGAGATCCTTACCTACTGCTACAGACTGAGCAGCAAATGCTTCGTTTGCCTCTACGAGGTCAAGATCTGCAACTGTAAGACCAGCCTTATCAAGAGCCTTCTTGGAAGCAGGTACAGGACCGATACCCATGATTGATGGATCAACGCCTGCGGATGCATAGGACTTGATTGTAACGAGCGGCTTGATTCCGAGCTCGTCAGCCTTTTCCTTGCTCATAACTACTACTGCAGCACCGGAGTCATTGATACCGGAAGCGTTTGCAGCTGTAACCATACCGTCCTTCTTGAATGCTGGCTTCAGCTTGGAGATGCTTGCTGCTGTTACGCCATCTCTTGGGAATTCGTCAGTATCGAATACGATAGGATCGCCCTTCTTCTGAGGGATTTCTACAGGAACGATTTCGTCCTTGAACTTTCCAGCCTTGATAGCTGCTACTGCCTTCTGCTGTGAATTTGCTGCAAACTCGTCGAGCTCTTCTCTTGTAAGACCCCACTGCTCACAGATGTTTTCTGCAGTGATACCCATGTGGTAGTTGTTGAAGATGTCTGTAAGACCATCATGTACCATCATGTCTACGAGCTTTGTGTCGCCCATTCTTGCGCCCCATCTTGAAGCTGTTGAAATATAGCCAGCCATGGACATGTTCTCTGCGCCACCTGCTACTACGATATCAACGTCGCCAGCCTTGATGAGCTGTGCTGCGAGGGATACTGCTCTCAGACCGGAACCACATACCTTATTGAGTGTCATGGAAGGAACTTCCTTTGGAATTCCTGCTGCCATTGAAATCTGTCTTGCAACGTTCTGTCCAAGTCCGCCCTGAAGAACGTTACCCATGATAACTTCTTCTACCTGCTCAGGAGCGATACCTGCTCTTTTGATAGCTTCTGCTACTGCTACTGCTCCGAGCTTTACTGCCGGTGTAGTCTTAAGTGTGCCGCCAAAGCTTCCGATTGGTGTTCTTGCCGCGCTTACGATTACTACTTCTCTCATTTTGTCCTCCTAAATGAATGAATAAACAATTATTTAACTATTTGACTCCCGCCAACTTTTCTATTCTCGGGGGAAATCTTTCCTTTTCACATTCTTATCGTACCATATTTTTTTTAAAAAGCAAGCAAAATTTACAAATTAACGTTAAAATTTTCACAACTGTTTCTTATGAGGCAACTTTCTGCCTGTTTAATCCCAGCAATGACATTTTATTCAAATTGTGCAAATTATTTTTGAAGCATTGCCGAATATTTTTTCACAAGATACGCCGGCTTCAGCGAGAGCTTCGCCTTCCGGAGATTTTCAAGACCCATGTCCTCCTCGCGATTCATATACCTAAATCTCGAAGATATATCCTTCGCGAATTCGTTGTTTATGAGCTGATACAGCCCGCGATAATCACGATTTGCCTTCTCGATATGCTCCACAACTACAGAATCATCCAAGGCTCCGCCCACGCAAAAGGCCTCAATCTGCCCGTCTATGCGGATCACGCCTCCAAAATAGCCTACTTCCTGCATATGCTCAAAGACATCCCTCATGGTGCTTTTTTCCATCTCAAGCATGTCCTTCTCTTCCGGATCCACATCCTTGTGCTCGTTAAATTTTTGCACAAATTCCAGAATTTCGTCGCTTTGCTCCGGCTTTAGCTCCTCATAAGTATACTCATAATGACTCTTGAAATAATTCAAGTGATTTTTCTTTGCGTGATGCTCTCGTCCGCTCAGGCTCACAAGATCTGAAATTTCGTAGACATAGTCAAAATTATCCCTGTCCTCAGAAAATGTCAGCTCTCCCGGGCAAGCCTTCTCCAGCTCCTCCTTGAGTCCTTCCGGCACCAGCATCAGCTGAAAATCGCATCCGCCTTCCTCAAACCTTCTGCGGGCCTCGTATATCGTCTCCCTTAGCGCCTTGCTGTCAAAGCTACCGCTGCAGCTGAGCGGCGCAAACATCATCTGAGAAGTGGCTACATCCTCGCCTCCGGCCCATCCCGCGATGCACAGATAATCCCCTATTAGCTCCCAGCTTACATCGCTCACATTTCGCCACATATACAGCGACGTATACGAAAGTCCCGATGTGCCGTGCTCACAGCCTCTGAGATACTTTTCCAAAAAATCCTTGTCTTCTATTGTAATCCTGTTTTTAAAAATACCCATATCCCCTATTTTACTATCGCTGAGATTTCCTTGAAATTCGGAGCCTTTGCGCCACCCAGCATCTCAAAGAGCACTGATTCATATGTCACTACCCAAGCTCCTGCCGCCGTGGCTCTTGCAAGCGCGCATTTCTTGTCGCTTGCCTTTCTCGAGGAAACTGCGTCTTCTACGACAAATACGTTGTACCCCGCCTCGAGGAGATCCAGCGCCGTTTCCAGCACGCATACATGAGTCTCTACTCCGCAAAGGATTACGCTCTTTTTGCCTGTCGCCTCGAGAGCTGCTTTGAATTCAGGCACGCCTGCCGCACTGAAATCCGTCTTCTCCACAAGCGTATACTCACCCAGAGCCTCTGCAAAAGGCGCAACAGTCGCACCCAGACCCTTTGTATACTGCTGAGTCACGATAGATGGCACGCCCAAAACCTTTACGCCCTTCGCAAGTCTTACGCACGCCTCGGTCACCTGCTCAGTATCCGCCATCGCCGGAAGCAGTCTCTCCTGCAAATCAATGGCTACAAATACAGCATCTTCCTTTTTTACCCTTAAACTTTTCATTTTACGATTCCCCATCCTTTCATTTTATCTAAGACATCATAGTCTGTGTCGTCATATTTCAGCGGCGTAATCGTGGCGTAGCCCTCCTGGCAGGCCACAATATCAAGCTCCGCAGGAAGCTCCCTGTATACTACCTCCTGCCCGCCGTACCTATAATACTCCGTATCGCCCTCCTGGCCGCATTTTTCAATCTCCTGCTCATAATCATGCGGACCGAGGCTGCAAAGCCGCACGCCCTTTATCTCGCTTGATGGCAGGTTTGGTACATTTATATTTATGAGAGTATGCTCGTCTATATGCGGAAACGTCGTGAGCAGGACCTTTTCCGCCAGTTCGCAGGCCGCCTCGAAGGTCAGAGGAGCATGCGAATTTACGGAAACTGCCGCGGCAGGCTTTCCGCAAAAGCAGCCCTCGCGAGCGGCGCCCACCGTACCCGAATAAAAGGTATCGCGGCCGAGATTTCCGCCATGATTTATTCCGGAAAAGACGGCATCTATGTGTATGCCCTCGTTTTCGAATACCGTAATTCCGACCTTTACGCAATCAGCCGGTGTGCCGTCTATCTCAAGCGCGGCCTGCGCATTTGGATAAGCCACCCTTCTCACGGCCAATATGTCACGCACGCTCACGCTGTGACCCGCGGCGCTTTTTTGCTCCTTTGGCGCCGCCACATACACATTTGCGTGCTTTGAAAGCATAGCTACAAGCGCCCTTATTCCCTCGGCGCGTATGCCATCATCATTTGCTACAAGTATATTCATATACCCATCCCCTTTTTCTTTATTTGCGGTCGCCGCGCACCACGCAGCTCAGCTCTATCCTGTTTTTCACACCCATTTTTCTGAAAATATTGTAAAGATGCGTCTTGACTGTACTCTCCGAAATAAAGAGAGTCGCTGCGATCTCCGCATTGCTCTTTCCTTCATATATAAATTTTGTAATCTCTCTCTCACGCGGCGTGAGCTCGTACCTCCCCGCGAGAGCCTCTATGCTGTCCTCAACGTGAAACTCCGCCGTTTCCGCTTCATCCTTGTGAGCATACGAAGGCTCAAAGGCTTCCTTATATATGACGATGATATTTACGATATTTATGAGGAACCAGAAAACGATGGTGAGGTCAAGCGGTGCGCGGGCGAAGGTGCTCTTGCCCCAGTAGACCGAGATTTCTCCCCAAAAGTATGAGATATAGTTCCATGCAAGAAGTGTGGTAACCGCGAGGAGATAGTAAATTTTCGGAGCTTTCTGACGCGACCAGACGGCCTCTCCGATGTAGGTCATGCTGCCCAAAAGGAGCACAACGATAAGACCCATGTCAGAGACAAATAAGCTCCATTTTAGCGATGAAAACTCGCCCTTTACTACTATCATGCAGCTGAGCCAAAGAATCGCGTATGCGAAGCAATATATTTTTACGAAGTGATTGACAAATCTATAGGAATTGTTATTGACAAATTTGTCAGAGGTATCCGTCCAGGCGCAGACAAGAAGCGCAACGATGCAGGCGCCTATTCGCAGGGTCGGCGCTCCGCTCATGGAGCCGACTACGTAGTCTGTAAAGTATATTATCATATCGTAGATGCACATTATGAGCATGAGGAGGACAAAACGCCTCATAGACCGATTGAAATCTGTGCTTTTTCCGCGATTTGCCAGTTGTATCATCGTAAATGAAGCCACACTCAGTGAAATGGCCAGAAGATACAGCGCCAAAATAATATAGCTTATCATCCAAAACTCCCTTCTCCTTGTCGCGCTTGCGCGCACTACAAGGCTATTTTATCATTTTTTAGCGGCATGCACAAAGGTTTTTTGAACGAAAATGCGCCCCCGCCGTCGCGGGAGCGCATTTTACTCGCAAGCCGCATTTTTGCGGCTCGCCTATTTTACTCGGAATCGGTAGGTGAAGTCGATTCCGTTCAGATTGTCACACAAATTGTCACACTCTTTTTTGATTGTACACCTATGCTTCCAGAGCCTTCAGAGCAGCTGCCTTTTCAGCTTCTCTCTCAGCAAGGATCTTTTCGTATTCTTCATCAGTCAGCTTTGTCATCGTGATGCCCGCGAATCCGAAGATTACGGATACTACAGGGTTGATCCAGTTGAGGATAGCGTACGGAATGTATGCGCTGTTTACGCCGAGGAAGGTTCTCATTGTAGCGCCGCAAGTGTTCCAAGGGAAGAAGTTTGATGTGATTGTACCGCAGTCCTCAAGACATCTTGAGAGGTTCTTCGGTGCGAGTCTCATATCTTCAAATGCTTCCTTGAACATTCTGCCAGGGAGTATGATTGCAAGATACTGGTCACAGCAGATAGCATTTACGATGAGGCAGGATACCTCTGTAGCGAGTACGAGTCCGCCTCTGCCCTTTGCAACCTTGAGAAGGAGATTTGCAAGAGTAGCCATAATGCCTGTGCAGTCTACAATACCGCCAAAGGTCATAGCGCAGATGATGAGGGAGATTGTCCACAGCATACCCTGCATACCGGATGCGGAGAGGAGTCCTGCAAGAGAATCGATAACCTCGCTTGCGCCCTCAGGCACTACGCCAAGGGATATACCGTTGTTCAGGATGTTCATGATATTGAAGAGCACGTCGCCGCCTACCGCATCGCCTGCATACTGTCCGTTCATAAAGATGAAAGGCACCGCGATGATTACGCCGCCAAAGAGAGACGGAATAGCAGGGAACTTAAGAACAACCATTACAATTACAAATACCGGCGGGATGAGAGTCAGCACGCTGATATTTGATGAGCCCTGTATGAAATCAAGGATTTCATTTATTACGCTCATGTCAGGTGTATTGTTTGAAGCGTGGGAGAATCCCATGATAGCATAAGCCACGAGAGCTATGATAAGTGATACGCCCGTAGTGTAGATCATGTGCTTGATGTGATCAAACAATGTGGAACCTGCCATCGCAGGAGCAAGGTTTGTAGTATCGGAGAGAGGGGACATCTTGTCTCCAAAGTATGCGCCTGATACTACAGCACCGGCTGTCATTGCTGTCGGGAAGCCGAGAGCTGTACCTACGCCGATAAGAGCTACACCCATCGAACCTGCCGTCGACCAGGATGAACCTGTAGCAAGTGATACGATGGAGCAGAGAATACAAGCCGTAAATAAGAATACAGACGGGCTTATAATCTTTATGCCGTAGTACATCATCGAAGGGATTGTACCTGCAGCCATCCAGGAAGCAATGAGCGCACCCAGGATACCGAGGATTACGCAGGCCTGCATGGATCTATTGATACCTGCCATGATGCCCTGCTCAAGATATGCCCACTTCCAACCATTTGCGCGAGCTACGATACCTGCTACTGCAGCTGATAAGATAAGTGCGATATGAGGTTCTCCACCTGCGTCCTTTACAATACTCCAAATGAGGAAGCCAACCATTAAGATCAATACTAAAAAGCATTGCCAAGTAGGGATTTTTTTACCCATATTATCCTCCTTTGTCAAAATGAAAAAATAAAAAAGTTCTGTAGACATACCATCCGCCATGCGTCACCTTGCGCATAATCCTTGCGCCCGCACTTTTCGAGGAGTGTCGTCCAAATTCAGAATAACATATTTGCTGTCTGAAGGCAACAAAAAAATTCCCGATTTAACGGTATTTTTCGATAAAAAACACGAAAAAGTGGCTCGAATCTTGCAACAGCATTACTTATTTGCATTCATTTTCGATTCATGCGCAAAATTTTTTGCACATGAAAGATGTTGATTTTGCACGCAAAAAACCAAACAACCCCGGAATTACCCGAGGTTGCTTGGCAAGTGTGTGTTGTGTGTATCATCAAATAAAAGAAGGAAAGCTTTCTAATAACTTTGCCAAATCTCTTTGACAGTTCTTATTATAGATACCTTTTGTGAAGATTTTGTGTTGTTCATATGTAACTTTGCAAAAATCATATATATGTTGCAAAATTTTTCTGCCCCTTTCAGGTGTAATCCCAGGTGCAATCCATGCCATATTTACCAAAGTTTTTCGCCCAAGGTATTGACTTTTGACCCGCAAAACACAATAATATATAGTATCAAAAAAGGAGGATGTTAAATTTTGGAAAATCGCTATTTGTTATACGTCGCCGCTATTGTAATTTTAGTCTGTTTCTCGGCCTTTTTCTCTTCCACAGAGACAGCCTTTACCTCACTGAGCCGCATACGCATAAAGAATCTGGCAAGCGAGGGAAATTCCAAGGCAAAAAAGGTTTTGGATCTTTCGGAACGCTTCGACAATCTTTTGTCCACGCTCCTGATAGGAAATAACATTGTAAATATCACCGCGACCACCGTATCCACAGTGCTTTTTGTAGAGCTTTTAGGCTCATACGGCGCCACGGTATCCACAATCGTCATCACACTGGTAGTGCTCATATTCGGAGAAATTTCGCCAAAAAGCGTAGCAAAGGAAAAGCCCGAGGCCTTCGCGATGTTTGCCGCAGGCTTCATGTCATTTTTGATGACGATATTTACACCGCTAAACTTCCTCTTTGCTCAATGGAAAAAATTCATCGTGCGCGTGCTGCACCTAAACCCTGCCGGCGGAATCACAGAGGATGAGCTCATCACTATAATCGAAGAAGCAGAGACAGAAGGCTGTCTCGACACCGAGCGCAGCGAGCTCATTCAAAACGCCATCGAATTCAACGACCTCGACGCCTGGGACGTACTCACCCCGAGAGTAGATGTCGTAGCCATAGATATAAGCACCTCAAAGGACGAGATTTTGTCAATGTTCAGAAGCACCGGATTCTCAAGATTTCCGGTATATGACGACGACATAGATCACATCCTCGGCGTGCTCAACCAAAAGGATTTCCACAACTACCTTGTCGGAAACGAAATGCCTATAGAAAAATATGTAAAACCTGTAATCTTCGCGCCGGGCAGCATGAAGCTTTCCGTACTTCTCAAAAAGCTGCAAAGCGCAAAGACGCACATAGCCGTAATCATAAACGAATACGGCGGAATGGACGGAATCGTCACGCTCGAGGACATCATTGAGGAGATAGTCGGCGAAATTTACGACGAGCACGACACCGTAGTCTCACAGGACATACTCCCGCTCTACGACGGCAGTTACCGCGTACGCGCAAATACAAACCTCGAAAAATTCTTCGACTTTTTCGACCTCGACATAGAGATGGATGCAGTCACCGTAAACGGCTGGGTCGTACGCGCGCTCGACAAGCTGCCCGCAGTAGGCGACAGCTTCGAAAGCACATTTGGAAATAAGCTCTTCAAGGTCAAGGTCACAAAGGCCGACATCCGCAAAGCTCTCGAAATAAATCTGCTTGTAGAGACTATAGAGACAGAAGATGACGAATAATCCGGTCAACGTCCGACCAGCACCTCGAGGCGTTCATTTACGCCGATTACCTTCTTGCCGGATTTTCGCAGGGCTTCTATGTGTCTGGCCATTTCCTCTGTAAAGACCTCGCCCGGACAGATTATCGGAATTCCCGGCGGGTATGGTATGACTGAAGCCGCGCACACCCGGCCTGCCGCCTCTGAAAGAGGGCAGCGCTGTCTATATCTTGGTATGGGCATAAGCTCCGAGCTTTGCAAGCCACCTCCGTCCGCCGCGGAAACTGCGCAGTTTCCCGCAGTGGCGGAGTTTCTTTTTGCGTTCTTTTCTCCATCCGAGGATATCTCCCTCAGAGCCTCAAGCAGTCTTTCGTAATCCCTATGCACATTTCCTATGCCGCTCATGCACATCAGGATATCACCTGTCACAAGCTCGCAAAAAATATCCTTCTCAAGCAGCCGCTTTTCAAGCTCCTCACCGGAAAGGCCGCAGGCGCTCATGTCCAGGTTTATCTTTGTAAGGTCAAATAAAGCTCTGTCCTTCTCTTCAGTAGCATTGCGGCTTTTTTCGGCAAAACCGCAAAATTTCTCAGAAAGGCTGCTCTCTGCGCCGCCTGCAGAATACGGATTTCCCATTACGGACAGCCCCGGAATCTCCGCCGCTCCCCTGTAAAAATACTCCAGATTTTCAAGCCACTCGCAAAGAAGCCGCGCGCCATGCGCCTCCAGAATTTCCCGGCTTATATCCAGCGAGGCCATCAAAAGATACGAAGGGCTGGAGCTTTCAATGGCCTGCAGCTTGTCCTCCAATATATATCTGTCCACCCTGTCAGAATTCAGATTCAAAACAGCACTTTGCGTAAATGACGCCAGCGTCTTGTGAATGCTGTTTATTACAATATCCGCGCCGCTTTCCTCTGCGGATCTCGGCAGCAGAAAGCCCGAGTCATCCCCGCAGGATTTCCCTTCTCCACATTCACTTCCAAATTTTCCAAAAAAACGCAAATGCGCGCCGTGAGCCTGGTCCACTATGAGTACCTTGCCCGCCGCGTGGACGACCCGCGCAATTTCCGCAATATCGCTGCAAATCCCATAGTAATTCGGGCTCGGAAGTATCACCGCCTCCGCATCCGGATTCTCCGCAAGCAGTCGCTCTATCTCAGAAGCCTGTACCTTCCCGGAAATGCCGTATTCTTCTATCATTTCGGGATAGGCATACACCGGCTCGATGCCTCCGAGCACCAGCGCATTGAAGACCGACTTGTGGCAATTTCTGGCCATGATGAGCTTTTTCCCCTGCGGCACAGACGCAAGAAGAGCCGCGATTATGCCGCCGCTCGTACCATTTACCAGAAGATATGAATTTTTGACACCGTAAAGGCGCGCATAATCCTCCTGCGCTCGGCGAATGATGCCCTCTGTCTGGAAAAGATTGTCAGCACCGACAATCTCCGTGATGTCGCAATCCATAATGTTATTCAAAAAACTCTCATACCCGAAACGCTTGTAAATGCGCGCGCCCTTGTGCCCCGGCATGTGAAAGGATACCGGATCCCTCGCGGCGTGCGCCAATAGAAAATTCGCTATTTCTGTCGCCATTATCTCTTCCTTTTCTCTCTGCTACAAAATCTCACGGTTGAAATGTCCTCGCGTGTCGGTAGCACTGCGGAAAAGCGATTCCTCTGCGCTATCTTCCGCCATGCCCGGCAGCCGCCCGGAAAGCTTCTTCCGCGCAGCGCGCGCGATTTCCAAAACCTCATCCGCGCTCTCAGTCGTAAAATTCAGGCGAAAGGCCTCCACGCCTCCAATTTGCGGCATTTCATCCAGCAAATTCAAAAATTTTCCATTGAGTATAGTCGTCGTGCAATCCCCATTCGAAAGAATCGGAAATGTCCCATACTCATCGGAAAGCTCATAATGATGCGTCTTGCAGCGCCCGCACTCGCCGACCCTTCCAAGCGGACAATACTTCGTAAAAAGCAGCGGCGCGCGCCCGTAGACTATCATCTCAAGCGCCGGCTGCTCGCCGTAATTCTCCTTATATTTCGCGATCAAATCCGCAATCTGCCTGCGATTCAGCTCATAAGACAGTGTGACGCGCCTTGCCCCCAGCTCATGCAGCTTGCGACACGACACCGAATTCACCACATTGAAGGAATAATCTGTCACAAATGGATTTCTGTCCTTATAATAATGCAAGCCGCCGTAGCCCCCTATCAGAAGCTCGCCCTCGCGCGGCGCATATTCTACCTGGTTTCTCCTGACAATATTGTCAAAATATATCTCCTCTATGCCGGCCTCCTTGCAGGCCTCATATTGCTCGCGATTCACCACTGCAGCAGTCAGTCGCGGAAACTGCGCAGCCTCCCCGCAAAGCGTCTTTTTCCCTTCAGGCGCCGTTTCCGCAGCTACCCTGCGCGCCTTGCTTTTGACCTTCTCCTCATATAGCCTATCTACGATACTTCTGCGCGCCTTGTTTAAAAGCTTTACAGGGATGTAGGCGCCGCACTCTTCAAATTCAAAGCTTTCAAGCTCAAAGACCGTATCTCCGAGCTTCGCAAACTGCCTCTCCGCCTGCTCGCTTGTGGTAGGGCGATTCTCCGCCGTTTCCAAGAGCTCATCATCCACATAGACGCAGCTTACACCCAGACCCTCTGCCTCCGCGCGCAGCGGCGTCCCGGGATATGCCTCCAGCCGCACCTTGAGCGGAAAGTGCCTATATTCGCCGTCCATGCTCTTTTCAAGCTCTTTGTAAAAATTATAATCCTTTGTTTTGTATACACGGTCGCCCTTTGAGAGCTTTTCCTTTATTCGAATATAGCAGCTGCTATTTGCTCCGCTTATCAGATTGCCGGCCTTGTCGTAGAGCTTTACGACGGAGAGATTCACGTCCTCGCCATCGTGGTCTATCCTTATGATATCGTTTTGCCTGAGCTCATCGCGCAGGCGGATTTCGTACATTCCCTTGTGCAGGCCGCCTATCTCGCCGATTTCGTAGCCGAAGTTGTTTGGCTTTTGAATGTTGGTCAGCTTCTTTGGATCCTCGCCAAAGAGATAGCCCCGCGTAAACGTGCGGTTGAAGGTCTTCTTGAGCTCGTCGCGGTCCTCCGCCGTTTCCGCACCATCCAAGGCCTTGCGATACTTTGAGACTACATTCGCCACATAGGCGGGCTCCTTCATTCTGCCCTCTATTTTCAATGAGTCGAGCGCCCGAAGCTCCTCAATGTGCTCGATGGTATTGAGGTCCTTTGTGGAGAGTATATAGCTTTTCCCGAGGGACTTGCCGCTCGTCTTGTCCGTAAGCTCGTAAAGCTTGCGGCACGAGCCGACGCAGCGCCCTCTATTTCCGCTGCGGTAACCGATGAGACCTGACATCAGGCAGTTTCCGGAATAGGAGACGCACAGCGCGCCATGGACGAAAATTTCGATTTCGACATCTGCGTCGCGCCGTATTTTTTTTGCTTTTTCTATGTCAACTTCGCGGGCCAGCACTACGCGCTTTGCGCCTCTTTCCTTCCAGAAAAGTGTGCCGTCCAGGTCGTCTATGCCCATCTGCGTCGAGCAATGAGCCTCCATGTCGAGGAAGTTATTTACAATATAGTCAAATACGGCCATATCCTGTACGATGACGCCGTCCACTCCGATTTTGTTGAGGAAATCCAGCTGCTTGCGCATGTCGGCGAGCTCTTCCTCAAAGACTATGGTATTCATCGTGACATAGACCTTGACGTCTCTGATATGCGCATAGGCCACGGCCTCCGCAAGCGCGGCTTCGTCAAAGTTGCAAGAGTAGGCGCGCGCACCGAATTTTTGCATGCCAAGATAGACCGCGTCACAGCCGTTTGCGATAGCGGCCCGAAATGCCTCCATACTCCCCGCCGGAGCAAGTAATTCTGTCATATATTTCCAAATCCCTCCATTTTTCGTAAATCTTATAGTTTTTTCCTGCCTTTCAGCAAATGCCTTCTCTACAGTATACTCCATCTTCGCAAAACTTTCCACCGAAAAAGAAGAACCCCGGGCTCAATAATAGTCCAAGGTTCTTCTTTTATGTCAAAACTAATTTTATTCCTATGCCTTTTCCTGCCTCTGGAATTTGCGGGCAATGAAGCAAAGAAGAATCGTCACAAGCATATCCGGCAGGGTATTTCCAATGACAATATCCACCGTCATCAAGTACCTATACAGCGCAAAGCCTATCACCCAAATGACAATATTTGTCAAATCCACCGACTTTGCCAGGCTGTCGTTTCTCTTTAAAATGAAGAAATCAGCGATCTGAATAGCGATCATCGGCGCAAAGACAGAGCCGATCAGATAGAGGAAGTTTGTGATATTGTCCATCGGGTAGATTATCGCGGCCACCGTTCCTATAACAGTGACTACGACCGCGGTATATTTGCCCTTGAGCTTCGCAAAGATGGACTCAGCCGATATGCCCGCGGAATACGCGTCCAAAAATGTAGTCGTCACCGTGGAGAATACGACGATCAAAAGTCCCGCTATGCCCAGGCCCGCCTTCAGCATGATCTGCGCAATGTCCGACTCGCCCGTGTAAATGGCCGCGCCCATTCCGATTATGTACATCCAGCAGCTTACGATGCCGTATGTAATGGCACTTGCGGCCGTGGCCTTCACAGGCTCCTTGGCCTCTCTGGTATAGTCACTGATAAGCGGCAGCCAGGAAAGAGGCATAGCCACAGAAAGCTCTACCGCCGCTCCGAAGCTCAGGCCATCGCTCGCCGCGGAAACTGCGCCGTTTCCGCCAAAAAATATAATCTTGCAAAGGACGAGGGTCAGGACGAAAAGAGCCGCCATCGCCACTGTATTTATCTTACCAAGATTTGTGATTCCTACCAAAATCCAGGCGATGATAAGCACGCCAATCACAAGACACCATATCCAATGTCCCACAGAAAACATGCCGCCCGCAGCCAAGGCTCCATCGTAAATCATAATCGAAGTCCAGCCCACAAGCTGCAGCACATTCATCAAAGCAAAAAACATGCCGCCTTTTTCGCCGAAGCTCATCTTTACCGTCTCCATCGCGCTGCGTCTTGTCTTGCCTCCGATGACGCCGGACAGGAAAAGCATGGTGCAGCCGATTATGTGACCCACAATAATCGCCAGGATTCCCTTTGAAAAGCCGAGGGAGGCGAAGCTGGTACCTGTCAGAATTTCAGCCAGCGACACGCCGGCGCCAAACCAAATCAGGCTGTTTTCGAAAACGGAGGTTCTCTTCTCGCTCATCTACATCTCCTCCTTTGCCGACTTCGTAAATTCATTTTGAATGGCAAAGCCGTGGTTCATAGGGCCGCTTCCCTTGCCGAGGTCGAGCATGGCTGAAAGCGCGCCGGAGATGTACTTTTTTGCGCGTTCTACCGCTGTGTCCAGGTCGTATCCCTTGGCGAGATTTGCGGCAATTGCGGAGGACAGAGTGCAGCCTGTTCCGTGGGTGTTCGGGTTGTCGATTCTTTCGCCGTAAAACCACTTGTAGGAGCCGTCTCTCCAAAGCAGGTCATTTGCGTCATTGAGCTTGTGGCCTCCCTTGCAAAGTACAGCGCAGTGATATTTTGTGCCGATCGCCTCCGCGGCCTTGATCATATCCTCTGCAGTCTTGACCTCCATGCCGGAAAGCACCTCGGTCTCAGGAATATTTGGCGTAAGCACGCTTGCTATCGGAAGCAATCTCGCCTTCAGGCTGGCTACGGCTTCATCACTTATCAGCTTTGCTCCGCTGGTCGCTACCATCACCGGGTCTACAACTATATTCTTTGCCTGATACTCCTTAAGCTTCTCCGCAATCTTTTCTATAAGACTTTCAGAGGAAACCATGCCTATTTTGACCGCGTCCGGATAAATATCAGTAAAAATATTATCCAGCTGCTCACCCAGAAAGTCCGGGCTCACCTCCATAATACCTGTCACGCCGGTAGTGTTCTGTGCAGTAAGCGCCGTAATCGCGCTCATGGCATAGACTCCATTGCAGATCATTGTCTTTATATCTGCTTGTATTCCGGCGCCTCCGCTGGAATCACTTCCGGCGATTGTTAATGCTGTTTTCATTTTCATCTCTTCCTTTCCTAAGCATTAATTTTTCCGCGTCTGCGGGACGACTGAAGGTGGTGCCCCCAATCAGCCGTCATTTTATTTTGTTGTATTTTTTTAACTATTTTTCCACCATCTGCTTGGTAGCGTCTCTAAGCTCAGCTGTTGCCTGCTTTATATCATCCTGCGCAAATATCGCGCTGATTACCGCGATGCCGACAAGTCCATTTCCCGAAAGCTTGTCCACATTGTGGATTCCGATTCCACCGATTGCGATTACAGGGATTTTCACAGCTTTCACAATGGCTTTTACAACCTCAGGATCCAGCACATCCGCATCGTCCTTTGAGCCTGTCGGAAATACCGCGCCCACGCCCAGATAGTCGGCTCCGTTTTTCTCCGCAAGCAGAGCCTCCTCCACCGTATGCGCGGAGACGCCGATGATCTTATCCGGGCCAAGCTTTGCCCTGACATGACCCGCTTCCATATCCTCCTGGCCCACGTGTACGCCATCCGCATCCATCGCCAAGGCGATATCTACATTATCATTTATCACAAAAGGCACATGATAGCGCTTGCAAAGCTCCTTGATCTCAACCGCCTCCTGATAAAAATGCTCCCGATCAAGCTCCTTTTCACGGAGCTGCACAAAGCTCGCGCCGCCCTGCAGAGCCTTCTCCACCTGGTCATACAGCCTCTCGCCGGCCTTAAGCCACCTGCTATCGGTGACCGCGTACAAAAGCAGATCTTCCTTAGCGAATTTCATACTTTTCTCCTTTCTCCAGCATCTCAGGTGTCATTGCGTAAACGGCGTCGATTATGCGATTGCGGTAGGTCGAGTTTCCGTCCCCGGCCTGCATGTAGCTAAAGCCTATCTCGCCCGCGAGTCCCATAGTGCTGACAGCCGCCGCTGCTGCCGCGCACATATCGTCAGGATTTGCCGCGATAAAGGCAGTCATCATGCCGGAAAGCTGACAGCCTGTGCCTGTGATGCGTCCCATTTCCGGGCGTCCATTTCTTATCACGTAGCATTTTTCTCCGTCACTTATCAGGTCAATCGCGCCTGTGATTGCGATGATGCTCCCTGACTCCTTCGCATAGGCCTTTACGAAGGCCACCGCCTGATCGAGGTTCTCCGCCGTTACCGCATCAGCAACATCCGCGTCCACTCCCTTTGTGGTCCCGCTGCCAAGGGCAAGAGTTTTGATCTCGGAGATATTGCCGCGAATTACGTCAAAGTGCAGCTCCTTTATCAGCTCCAGAGCCGTCTGTGTACGAAGTCTGCTCGCGCCTGCCCCTACAGGATCCAAAAGGAGCTTATGTCCGAGCTCGCCGGCCTTTTTTCCAGCGATGTGCATAGCCTCGATAGAGCGGGCATTCAGCGTACCGATATTGATATTCAGGCCGTTGCAGATGGATGTGATATCCTCTACATCCTTCGGTTCGTCTGACATGATAGGGCTCCCGCCGCAAGCCAGAAGTATATTTGCCACGTCATTTACAGTCACGTAATTTGTGATGTTGTGAATGAGCGGCACCTGTTTTCTTACATTTTCAAGGTATTTTCCAAACATTCTATGCCTCCTTACATCTAAGTCGGGGAAGGTTTTCCGGCGAAAAAAAAGAGACATCCTTGCGATGTCTCCGAATAACCTTTTGGGTTTTGGCTCATATGATTCCTACGGCGGCATTATCCGCATCAGGTTATATGGGTCGAAGTCTTCGCCTTCCTCTCAGCCTGTCAAACAAGCTCCCCGTTGTTAAATTTTTCCGTTCAATTCATTATAGGACTGTGCACCTTCTTTGTCAAGTACGAAATTCTACGAAAAATTCGCGAAATCATGAAAAGCGCAGCCTTCTCACCGATTGAAAAACCTGTAAAATCCATGGGTGGTTTGATTGGGGGCGAGTCGCGGAAACTGCGAAGCATGTCATCTGTGCTTGAAGCCGGGATGCTCCTTTTGATAGTTTGACCAGAAGTTGTATTTGTTGTCATAGAGCATAGCATCCGCGCGGGCATATGCGCTATCAAACTCCTGCTCGCCGTCAAAGAACGCATAGCCTGCCGAGAAGCCAAACGGAAGCCTCGCAGTTTCCGCCTTAAGCTTAGACAAAAGGATTGAAACACGAGTAGCATCCGCATTTTTATAGATAATCGCAAACTCGTCTCCACCTATACGATAAAATTTTGTGCCGGGATGAAGCTGTTTAAGAGCTGCTTTGCTGAATGTAGTGAGGATATTGTCTCCGGCGACATGACCTTCTGTGTCATTTATGTGCTTGAGACCATTGATATCAAAGATTATGAAGGCAGCGTCGCCTCTGAAATTCTCTACATCCTGATACATGCGGCTTCTGAGCAGAGCATTGGTCAAAGCATCATGACTGTACTTGTTGATAACGAAGTAGGTATAGTAGAAGATTACAGCTACACTGCAGGCTGCGGCCAAAATTCCGGTCGTATCCTGCGAAATTTCTATAAGGATGCAGACAGCAGTGCACATTACGATGGTCGTGCAAAGGATAGTCTCGTTATATTCTCCTCTGCTGATCGGTATAAAACCGTAGATCAGCAGAATAAGTACATAAAAGCCGCCGACGAAAAACGGGAAAAATCCAAGCGGTCCACGTATAAAGTGGTTGTCCGCTGAATATGAAAATACGATATCGGAAAAGAATGCGGTGCCCAAAACTATCACATTGAGGAGAAGTGGAATCGCGGTGACTGTTTCGATAAGCTTCCTGTCCTCTCCAAGCGGGATAAGGGCAATGAAGAAAGGCACCGCCGGTCTAAACGTATATGACAGTACTGAGTAAATGACACGCCAGCTTGTCGGCATCGCAAGCGCGGCATAGGCTCTCTCACCGATTTCGCCTGCTACGACGAAAAGTATGCTGATAGTTGCAAGCATAAAAAGCTTCATCGTTCTGCGCGATGCAAGAGAGTTTCTACCTAAAAATACCAGGAAGCAAACACACGTGAATATACAAACCGTATAATCACGCAATACCGACCATAAAAATTCCATTGAATCGCCTCCTAGCAATCTATATTCTTGTGTAACTTTCAGTGTAGCACTTAATTGGCGAAAATTCAAGGGTTTTTGCGTGTGCGCGTCCGCAAATTATTTCGCTGATCCCACGCTTGCTTCTTTTATCTGCTCAGCAATGATGCGAATTACATTATTGGCATCGAGCGGCTTTGTGATATGCGCGTTCATGCCGGCCTTTTTCGTAGCTATTCTATCCTCGACAAAGGCATTGGCGGTCATGGCGATGATTGGGATTGTTGCGGCATCGGTTCTGTCCATAGCACGGATGCGGCGAGTAGCCTCATATCCGTCCATCACCGGCATCATCAAATCCATAAGGATGGCAGTTATCTCTCCCGGCTTGGCTGCGGCAAACGCGGCGACAGCCTCCTCGCCGTTTCTCGCCACAATAACATTCGCTCCGGTTCCGCTCAGCAGAAACTGCGCGATTTCAAGGTTTATATCATTGTCCTCGGCCAAGATAACCGTCTCGCCTGCGATGGAGATCTCCTCTTCGCTGTCATGTACCATATCGACAGGCTGAGATAAGTCCACCTCAAAAGGAATCTCGACAGTAAATGTCGTACCGACATCCTTTTTGCTCTCGCACGCAATTGTACCGCCCAGCTTCTCCGCAAGACTCTTGGCGATTGAAAGGCCCAGTCCCGTGCCGCCGTACTTGGAGCGCACCGACGCATTTTCTTGCGAAAACGGCTCAAAGAGATGCTTTTGGAATTCCTCGCTCATGCCGATGCCGGTATCGCGAATCACCATTTCTAGCACGGCAGTTTTGCCATCGAAAGAAATCTCGCGGCAGCTAACATAGACCTTGCCATGAGGACGGTTGTACTTGATTGCATTGCCCAAAATATTCAGCAGAAGGCGCTTGAAATGTATCGGACTGCCGATAAGTCTCGAATGCTGCATATTGCAATCTTCAATAATTTCGATACCCTGCTCCTCTGCAAGCTTTTCAACGACTGTAAAGACCTCGTATGAAATGCCTTCAAGATCAAACGGTACATGCTCCGGCGTCACCTCGCCGGATTCGAGCTTGCTCATATCTAGCACCTCATTGATCAGCTCCAGCAATATGTTTGAGGATTCGCGCACCTTGCGCCGGCATTCTCTCACCTTTTCAAGATCGCTACCATAATAATCTGCCATATCCAGCATGCCCCTGATACCGTTTAGCGGCGTTCTGATGTCATGGCTCATGCGCAAGAGAAATTCGGTTTTGGTTTTGTTTGCTCTCTCAGCTTCTTCCGCGGCAGCCTTGAGCTGCTGCTGGTAATGCAGATCCTTCAATTTTTCGGCTGTGATATCTCTTGCGGCATAGATTGCGGATATGACGTGCCCCGCCTCATCACGTTTCTTGGCTATGAATCTGGATTCAAACCACTTGCCGTAAGGCGCTCTGTATTCCGTCACGAGGGTCGTTTCTGAGCCCAGGCGATCAGAAACGGTGGACAAATCCACAAACTCCCGCATCCTATCGATATCATCAGGATGCATATAAAACTTAAGCACATCCTCCATGACCTCATCGAAGTTGCCCTGATTCTTGCCGCCCACGACGGTCTTCATCGGCGAATGAGTCAGTATGATCTTAAAACCGTGAGTTAGAAGATCTGCTTCCATAATGGTCGTATAGATTGTGGAAAGTGCGCTGATCATCTCTGTGAGCTCGATGGCTTGCTGTATTGCATGCTCAGCATCCAGATCAATGCCCATCGCCTCGGCGTAATGCAACATCTGGAGATTGTGCTGCTTTTCTTCTTCGTAGGCCTTCAGCAATGACTCCTGCTCCTCCTGCTGCTTGAGTCTGGTAAAAATGTTATTCTTGATGTCGCAGACCACACAAGCGCAGTAGCCCTCCCGATCTGTAGGATAGGCCTCCACATGCAAATATATCCCGGTTTCATCGGAAATATCATCCAGGCTGACGCTCTCACCCTGATAGGCAGCCTTGCAAAATAATTCAAGCCATTTGCGGTCGCCATTCGGAAAAATCTCAAGAAAGCGGTGACCTTTCAGCTGCTCAAGTGATTTTCCTTCAATCCGCGCCACTTCCTCATTGGCATACACATACGTCCAGTCAAATGGCTGACCTTTGTCATCCAGTTCGATCCGAGCCGTGAAATAGCCGTGGATTTCATTTTTGCAGCTGTGTGTAGTATCAGTCATTTTCGCCATACAATCTTCCTTCCCTGTCCCCGACATTTTTCTTGATTCCATACCTTGCGTCGTTTTTGTATGAAAATCGTATCACATCCTGCCCTATCTTTCAACCGCGATTTTTATCACCGGCGGACTTTTGCAAATATGGCCGCTCCTGTAAGGGCGCTTGCGGAAACTGCTATTATTTGGGCTCATTGATTTTCTGTCGCCGCTTTATTATAGCCGGCAGAAAAATGTTTTACAGCCTTTATCTGGAAAGCGCCGCATCGTTTCTGGAGAGAAGGTACACACAATACTGGTTCATGCTGACTCCTTCTCTCTGAGAGTGTTCTGCCAGTGATCTGTGCAGGCTTCTCGGAATTCGCAGTTTAAACTGTCCGGAATAGCCTTCCAGACTGTCTGGTTCGTGAATCTCTACACCATCTTCTAATGCTGCTTCAAGCCATGTTTTTTTTGCATCCCGCGCATTTGCTATCGCACTCTCCACTGTTTCACCACAAGTAATGCAACCCGGCAAATCCGGATAAGAAACCACAAATCCGCCTTCATCCTTATCTTCCACAATTTCCATACGATAGGACATTGCCATATAATCATTCAGCGTCTTCATCATTTTTCGCCTCGCTTTCTACAATCTGCCTTACCATTTCTACATATACTTTTCCGTAGCTTTCCAATACCTTCCGTAACTCATCAAACCGGAGGTCTTTCGATAAATTGCATATACGTATTATCAGTTTGGTATTCATCATGCCGAGTACGGGCAATTATCATCTTGGGGTAGGCGTCCTTGATTTGGAGCAAGGGTGAAACTGCGCGAGCTCCCCACTTCGCCGAGGCCCTCGCCGTTTCCGCTTCGGAAAAGCCTATCTCTCAACCGCTATCCGCGCTTTTTTTCCGGAAAATGCACTTCCGAATCTCGTCAAATCCCTTGACTACATTGACGAGATTTATTATGATCATGACAAGACAAATTATCGCATAGGAGATGATGACATGACTTATCAAGAAAGCGAAGCCGTAGAACTGAAAGCTGTGGTGTTTGATATAGGTGGAACATTTGTCAAGTACGGGGTATACGAAGGTGGGCTTCTTAAAGAAGTGTCATCCTTACCGACTCAAGGAGAAGCTGGCGCGGATGCGCTGATATCCCGGCTGCTTAAGATCTGCCGAAGTATTACTGACGCAAACGCAATCGGTATTTGTACCCGCGGGCAGGTCAACTGCGATACCGGGAGGATAATTTACGATCTTCCTCATATTATACCTGGATATGCTGGAAAAAACTTGAAGGAGGAATTCGGCATATTCGGCATACCGGTCGCAGTTGAAAACGACGCAAACTGCATGGCAATTGCCGAAAGCGCCGCCATTTCCGCAGACAATACTGCGGACATTCTGTGTCTTACATACGGCACATGTGTCGGCGGCGCAATAGTAAGGGACGGTAAAATATACCACGGAGCAAACTGGTCCGCAGGTGAATTCGGAATGATGTACTTGCGCGGCGAATATTATGAGAATGTCGCGAGCGTTACTCGCCTTGTAGAGCGGGCCAAATCCATCGATAAAGCTCTCTGCGACGGTCGCGCGATAGCTAAAGAAATGCATCGCAGGGAAGTTTTTGAACTTCTTGATGACTGGGCGGCGAGTGTGGCTGAGGGTATAGCTTCGCTAATACACATATTTAACCCATGCTGCGTTATAATCGGCGGAGGCTTGATGGAAAATGATGAGATATTTTCTCTGGTGGCATCAAAGGTCGGCGATTTGACCGCTCCGGGTTTTGATGTAGAGATACGGAAAGCCAAATACGGCAACAGCGCCGGCCTTATAGGAGCCGGGATGCTGGCGGAAACTGCCTAGCTGCCTCACGGAAACCAAGGCGCTAAACCCCGGGGCCCGGGGCAGCGCCCCGGAAAAGCTCCAAATTTTCAATGGGCTTGCAGGTTTTTGTCCTCACTTTCGCCTTCGTGCCATTCTCTCAAAACGGTCTCCACCTGTTGGATCAGCTGCTCCTTGTCCGGGATATAGAGCACATAGCGCGATGCAAAAATGTTGTTGGACAGACCGCCGAGCGCGTATTCTGCTTCCACATTGGTTTTGTCCGTGCAGAGGATAATGCCGATAGGCGGATTATCGTCCGGTTCGTTGACCTCTGCTGCGTTCCAACGAACATAAACCCTCGCCCAAGTTCCAGCAGGAACTTCTCAATCTGCTGGACAAGTGCTCTCTCCAAGTCGCTCTCCATGACAGGCTTATTTTCGGGAATGCCGAGAAATTCAAAAACATACGGGTCTTTGATAATGTCACCGGGCGAGGTCAGCTCAATGCCTTTCTGTGCAAGAGCAAGAACTGTCTCCTTGTTCGTTTTTCCTTCGGACAGTAGTAGCCTTTCATAAAGCGAAGTGGCAATCTGCCGCTTTAACTCCCGCACTGACCAGCCAGAATTGATGGATTCCTTCTCGTAGAAGCTGCGTTTATCCGGATCGGAAATGGAGAGCAGCTCACAGTAATGCGACCAGCTTAATTTGCCAGACA
>CAVHIG010000015.1:24577-34937 GCA_963636105.1 Anaerovoracaceae bacterium | reverse complement strand
AGGAAGCCGCTGCCCCAAAGGAAGCCGCTGCCCCAAAGGAAGCTACTGCATCTAAAAAGGCAGCCTCTCTCACGGCAGCACCACAGTCTGAGGCTGATGGCCAAATGAAAGAGTATGGGCCGCTCAAAATAATAGACTTCGGCTGCGGCAAGGCCTACCTGACCTTCGCCCTGTACTACTACCTGAAAATCATGCAGGGATTCGACGTCGAAATCATAGGCCTTGACCTAAAGGATGACGTCATTCGTTTTTGCGGAAACGTCGCAAGTGACCTCGGCTATGAGGGTCTCACGTTTCTGCGAGGGGACATCGCAGATTATACGGCGGACAGCGCGGACATGGTAGTGACTCTCCATGCTTGTGACACTGCCACAGACTACGCCCTTATAAATGCCGTAAATTGGAATTCGAAGGTAATACTTTCCGTGCCATGCTGTCAGCACGAGCTCTTTTCGCAGATAAAAAGCGAGACTCTTTCGCCGCTTTTGAAGCACGGAATCATAAAGGACAGATTTACGGAAATTTTGACTGACGGCATAAGAGGGCTTGCGCTTGAAAGCGCGGGATATGATGTAGCTATGATTGAATTTACAAGCCTTGAGCACACGGCCAGAAATATCATGATAAAGGCTGTAAAAGGGCGTGCGCGCAAAGCAAAAATGGACAAGGCGCGCGCGGAATATGCCGCGCTCAAAGAGACGTATCACATAGAACCGACTATAGATTGTTTGTTTGTATAATACATTTTTACGAATGCAAAAATGTATTTTTTAAAGAAAAACTGTGGTATAATACATTTTTTCGAGCGGTCAAAGCTAAAAAAGCTCATTTTAAGAGAATTTCAGGTTACAAAAATGTATAATAGCCTGAAAAACCGAGCAAAAATACATTTTTGCAAAAGTCGTAGCTTTTCGCCCGAGGCGAAAAGCTTCCCCTCACCAAAAGCCAGCAGCCAAAAGCCAGCAGCCAGCAGCAACATACGCGCAAGAAAGGAGATTTAGATATATGAAACAGAAAATAATAAACATAGCGGTGATTGCCCACGTAGACGCGGGCAAATCCACGCTCGTAGACGCATTTTTGAACCAGAGCGGAGTATTTCGTGAAAACGAAGAGGTCGTAGATTGCGTAATGGACAGCGACGACATCGAAAGAGAAAGAGGCATCACAATTTACTCAAAGAATTGCTCCGTAATGCACGGCGACGTAAAAATCAACATAGTAGACACTCCGGGCCACGCGGACTTCTCCTCAGAGGTAGAGCGTATCATGAAGACCGTAGACACGGTAATACTGCTTGTGGACTCCTCAGAAGGCCCGATGCCGCAGACCAGATTTGTACTCAAAAAGAGCCTTGAGCAGGGCATAAATCCTATACTTCTCATAAATAAGATCGACAAAAAGGATGCGCGTATCGACGAGGTAGTGGATGAGGTATACGAGCTCTTTATGGACCTTGAGGCAAATGACAAGCAGCTTGATTTTCCAATCCTCTATGGTATCGCAAGACAGGGCATCGTCGTATATGATCCTAAGGATGTAGAAGGCATAGAAATCGGCACCGGCGAAAATAAAATCAGAAAAAACACGGCAGGCGGCGACAAGGGCCTCAATATCAATCCGCTCTTTGAGACCATCATAAAGCACTGCGAGCCATATCCTGACCTGAATGACGAGCCATTGCAATTCCAGGTATCCACGCTCGGCTACGACGACTATATCGGAAGACTCGGAATCGGCCGCATCACAAAGGGCAAGATCAGAGAGGGCCAGACTGTCGCAGTTGCAAAGGCGGACGGCACTATCGTACAAAAGAAAATAAATCAGGTATTCCAGTACAGAGGCCTGAAGCGTGTGGCCGTGCCCGAGGCAGAATGCGGCGACATCGTCGTAGTATCCGGAATCTCCGACATTTCCATAGGCGAGACAATCTGCGATCCGGCGGATCCTCAGCCTATGGAGATGATACACATAGAAGAGCCTACACTTTCCATGAATTTCCTTGTAAATAAATCACCATTCGCAGGAAAAGTAGGAAAATATGTCACATCCAGACATATAAAGGAAAGACTTGAAAAAGAGCTTGAGGTAAACGTCGGCCTTCTTGTAGAGCCTACCGATTCTACAGACTCATTCAAGGTATCCGGCAGAGGCGAGCTGCATCTTTCCATACTCATAGAAAACATGCGCCGTGAGGGCTATGAGCTCGCGGTTTCAAAGCCTGAGGTCATCATGAGAAGAGGCCCGCATGGCGAGACCCTTGAGCCTATGGAGCAGGTAGTCGTATCCGTACCCGAGGAATATTCCGGCACCGTCATCAGCAAGATGAACATGAGAAAGGCCATCATGAGAGAAATGGGCACCGAGAACGGCTACGTCAAAATCGACTTCCTCGCGCCTACGAGGGGCCTGCTAGGTTACCGCAGCGAATTCATAAACGACACGCGCGGCGAGGGCACGATGGTAAGGCGCTTCGAGTGCTTCGACTCGTACAAAGGCGACATCCCTCAGCGCGCAAACGGCGTTGCCATAGCACAAGAGGAGGGCGTGTGCACGGGCTATGCTCTCTTCAACATCCAGGAGAGAGTGCAGATGTTTGTAGAGCCGGGCACAAAGGTCTACGAGGGCATGATCGTGGGCATGAATTCCAGAAATGACGACATGGTCGTAAATCCGTGCAAGGCAAAGAAGGCCACAAACATGCGCGCGGCGGGCTCGGACGATGCGATAAAGCTCTCACCGGCAAGGCACTTTACGCTTGAGGAGGCCCTCGAATTCATAAACGACGACGAGCTTGTCGAGGTAGTGCCGGACGATATCAGACTCAGGAAGAAGCTGCTGCATGAGCTCGAAAGAAGAAGAAGCGGCAGAGTTTACGAAAAATAGGAGGGACGCGTCATGGATGTACTCAGCATTTTGGGCATCAGCACCGGAGGACTGCTTTGGACAAAGCTTTTGTCGCTGCTTTCGGCGCTCTTGATACTTCTCATAGGATATATTGCGATAAGGATTGTGACGGCGGTAACGGCGAAGGCTCTCAAAAAGACGAGGCTTGACGAGGCGCTCCATGCCTTCATTTTAAGCGGTATGAAGGTGCTGCTCTGGATAATCGTGCTGATAAGCTGCCTAAGCTATCTCGGAATCCCGACATCTACCTTTGTGGCAGTGCTGGGAGCTTGCGGTGCGGCAATTGCGCTTGCTCTCAAGGACAGCTTGAGCAACATCGCCGGGGGCATACTCCTCATGGCAAACAAGCCGTTTCTTAAGGGCGATTTTGTGGATATTCAGGGCACGACGGGCGTTGTGGACAATATCGACCTTATGACGACGACGCTCAAGACCTATGACAACAAGGTCGTAAGCATTCCAAACGCAAATATCACAACAGGCGTCATTACAAACTACTCGAAGGAAGAGCTGCGCAGGGTGGACAGAAAATATGCCATCGGCTACGGCGACAGCATTGAAAAGGCGCGTGACGTGATCTTGGCAGTTGCGGAGGCAAATGAGCTTATAAAAAAGGAACCGGCTCCGAGTGTGAACGTCACCGAGCACGGCGACAATGCGATCATACTCACAAGCTGCGTATGGTGTGATTCCGCTGAATATTGGAAGGTAGCTGCTTTTATGGATGAAAATGTAAAGCTTGCCTTTGATGAGGCCGGAATATCCATACCTTATCCTCAAATGGATGTGCATGTCAGCAAGTAAGATGTCCGAAAAGTGCAAGCCGGTTTTTAAATGTCCCGGCTACGATAAAAGGAAAAGATAAAATGAAAAATAAAATCGGACTTGACAGAGTGCTCGAATATAAGGGCGCCGCGCCGGTATCGGCGTGGAAGCTGGATAACAGCAAGGAAATCGGCCCGCATGAGCTGCGTATAAATGTCGAGTATGTATACCTGGAAAAAAATGACTTTAGACAGATATGCAGCGAGTGCGGATATGAGGATGTACGAGTAAAGGCGAAGATCTTTGATATAATCGCAAAGCGCGGCAAACTCGACAATCCTTTCACGGATACGGGCGGTACATTCTATGGTACGGTGGATGAAATCGGCACGGAATTTTCCGGGGCACAGGGCTATGCCGCGGGCGATGAGGTCTTTTGTACGGCAAACCTTTCGGGAGTGCCTGTAAAGATAGACGAAATTCTTGAAATAGATTACAATTACAACATCTTACGGGTGCGGGGATATGCTATTGTCTTTGAGGGCACAGCGCTTTTGAAAATGCCGGAGGGCATGGAGATATATGACATGCTCATAGCCTTCGAGGAATGCGGCTGCATAGCGCTTACAAGATATCTGGCGCGCAAGGGAAAGACCTATCTCATAGAGGGGCAGGAGCTGGCTCTCACAATTCTTTACAGCGGCGTCATAAGAAGGACCACGGACGGCGATTGCCGCATCATAGCGGTCATGGATGAGTCGGATATCGGAAATATAAGCCGCCGCGAGATAGAAGAATGCCTTTCGGACTACGTCGATCGCATATACTATGTGGATTTGAAGCGTCCTATTGAGATGAGCGAGATGATAGTGGAAGCGGAAGGCGCGGCTGTGGACTTTGTGATAAACTTCGATGACCTTCCGGGCTCCGGTACTCTCTCCGCGATAGTCGCAAAGGAAAGAGGCACGCTCATTTTTACCGGCTACAACAACAAGCACAGCAAATCGGTCCTCGTCGCTGAGAGCCTGGACAAGGAGCTCATTGTATATTCATTATCGCAAAATCTCAGCGTCTATCAGGAGGCTACATTGCAGCTGATAAGGGATCTGAAGGAGCCTCTCGGACGCGTGAGAAAAATATATGGTGCGCATAAAAACATTCGGACAAGACTCGCAAATGACCAGAGAAACGCGAGACTGATCGCGGACAGCGAAAATATTTGTAAAATAGATGATTTCGTATATTCGGGACAGGCCATGAGGAGCGTGGCGGAGAATGTACTGAATATCGCAAAATACGATTGCAATGTCATCATTGAAGGCGAGACCGGCGTCGGCAAGGAAAAGGTCTTGAACCTGATACACAAAAATAGCATAAGAAATACGCGCCCCTGCGTAAAGATAAATTGCGCGACGATACAGGAAAATCTGGCTGAGTCAGAATTTTTCGGTTACGAGGACGGCGCTTTTACAGGAGCTCACACCGGCGGCAAGTACGGCTATTTTGAGCTCGCAAACAATGGCATACTTTTCCTCGATGAGATCTCGGCACTTTCGATGAATATGCAATCTAAGCTCCTGCGCGTACTTCAGGAAAAGCAATTCTACCGTGTGGGCGGCACAAGACCGGTAAATGTAGATGTGCGAGTCATATGCGCTTCAAACATACCACTTCGAAAGCTTGTGCAGCAGGGAGAATTCCGTGAGGACCTCTATTACAGACTGAATATCTGCGAGATAGTGGTGCCGCCGCTCCGTGAGCGAAAGGAAGATATCTATGCTCTTACCCGGCTTTTCCTCGAGAGATACAACAAGCAGTACAAGATCGAAAAGAGCATGGCAAATGACGCGATATTGCGCCTTTACGACTACGACTGGCCGGGAAACGTACGCGAGCTCGAAAACATGATACACAGGCTCGTGATAAATGTTAAGGGAAATGTCATAGACAAAAATGACGTCGCGGAGATCCTTGACAAAAAGCAATATGACGATCTGGTGCTCGGCATGCGCGAGACACTTGAGAGGATGCCAAGGGTGGACTTTCGCCAAATCATCGACGACCAGGAAAAGCGCCTCCTCGCATATGCCCTCGAAAAAAAGGGAAGCACGCGCAAGGCGGCTGAGTATCTTGGAATCACACAGGCGCACGTCATGAGGCTCAAAAGAAAATTCGAAATCTGAGAATCAAAGGCTGCCCAAAGAGGCTGATGAAAGGGGCTGCCTGATTTGCGAAAGACAGCCTTGCTTACAAAAAAACATCCCCGGTAGGAGTAAATACCGGGGATTTCTCATACAGCAGAGTGGTGTGAGTTCTGTTGTAATAAGAAGAATATCATGGGTATGATACACCATAACATAAAGCAAGCTTTGTGCCAAAAAATCGCGAACATCCAGAAAAAATCTTTTTTGCGGAAACGGCGCGGAATTGCAAGCCTCGCCGGGTGTCCGGGGCGCAGGGGAGCAAGTGAGAGGAAGGAAAAAAGTGATTCGAAAATGCAGCAAAAGGCAAAAAAGCGAATTAAAAACGACTCGAAACAAGCTTGTAAGCTATGGATTCGGCTTGATAAAACTCTGGCAGTATGGTACAATATATGTAAGAAAATGCTTATAAGAAAGTGACTTGTTTTTGCAAACTAGCAAACTATGAATAGGAAGGTTTGGAATGGATAAAAAAAAGCTAAGAGGAAATTTGATGCTGCTTTTTACGGCAATTATATGGGGCTCGGCCTTTGTGGCTCAGAAAAGTGGTATGGATTATGTGGGACCATTTGCGTTCAATGGTGTGAGGACGTTTCTCGGTGCGCTTATGCTTGTACCGGTGATAATGATTTTGGATCGCGTAAATGGCGAGGCTGAGAGGCGAAAAAAGCTCAGTGAAGCAGAGAGAAAGGCAGAAAGAAAGCTTCTCGCAATAGGAGGAATCCTTTGCGGGATATGTCTGTTTACCGCAAGCTCTCTCCAGCAGATTGGAATGCTCTATACGACTGCGGGCAAGGCGGGCTTTATTACCGCGCTCTATGTAGTGCTTGTGCCGATTGTCGGTCTTTTTATAGGGAAGAGGGTAAGAAAACTCGTGTGGGCCTGCGTGGCGATCGCGGCTGCCGGCCTGTATCTTCTTTGTATGCCGGCGGGGGGCTTTGACCTAAGCAGCATAAATAAGGGCGATTTCATAATATTTTTGTGTGCTATCACATTTACCTTCCACATACTTGTAATAGATTATTTTTCTCCGAGGACGGACGGAGTAAAGCTATCGTGCATACAGTTTTTTGTGGTAGCGATTTTGTCGATAATTCCGATGATTTTTGCGGATACAGCGCTTGGATATGAGATGGTAAATATAGACGCGCTGCTTGACTGCGTAATTCCGCTGCTCTATTCGGGTTTACTTTCCGGAGGTGTAGGATATACTCTGCAGGTTGTGGCGCAAAAGGATACGGATCCTACAGTGGCATCCATGCTGCTGTGCCTTGAGTCGGTATTTGCGGTAATTGCGGGCGCGATTATCTTGCATGAGGTTATGAGAGGAAGAGAAATCTTCGGCTGCGTGCTCATGTTTGTCGCGATCGTCTGCGCGCAGCTTCCGGAGAAAAAAGCAGCTTAGAGCCAGCAGCTAATATACAAGGAGACAGAAGGGATGGCATTTACACATCTTCATGTACATACTGAATATAGCCTCTTGGACGGCGCGGCGCGCATCAAGGATGTGGTCGCGCGCGCAAAGGAGCTCGGCATGGAGTCCCTGGCCATCACCGACCACGGGGTCATGTTTGGTGTCATCGATTTTTACAGAGAATGTAAAGCGGCGGGTATAAAGCCTATCATAGGCTGCGAGGTCTATACGGCTGCCCGCAGAATGCAGGACAAGGAGCCGGGCAGGGACAAAAACCAGGGGCACCTTGTCCTTCTTGCTAAAAACAACGAAGGCTACCAAAATCTTATAAAAATCGTATCGGCCGCATTCACAGAAGGCTTTTATTACAAGCCGCGTGTGGACAAGGAGCTTCTCCGCAAATACAGCGGCGGTATAATAGCCCTGTCAGCCTGTCTTGCCGGCAATATCCCGCAGGCGCTTCTGATAAAGGATTATGCCGGAGCAAAAAAAGAAGCCGAGGAGCTTTTGGAAATCTTCGGCGAAGGAAATTTTTTCCTCGAAATCCAAGACCAGGGACTTCCTGAGGAGAGAGCTATCCTCGCCGACATGAAACGACTTTCAAGCGAGCTTTCTATTCCGCTGGTCGCTACAAATGACGTGCATTATGTAAGACGCGAGGACGCGGAGATGCATGACGTGCTGCTTTGCATACAGACGGCCTCACTAATAGACGATGAGGACAGATTGCGCTTTCCAAATGACCAATTCTATTTAAAATCTGAAAAGGAGATGCGCCTTGCTCTCGGCTACGCTCCTGAGGCGATTGATAATACACAGCTCATAGCCGATGCTTGCAATGTGGAATTTGAATTTGGTCATCTCCACCTGCCGGATTTTGACGTGCCGGACGGAAAGACTGCCGCGGAGTACCTGCGCGAGCTCTGCCTTGCGGGTATGCGCGAGCGCTATGGCATCGACTGGGAAAATACAAATATAAGCCGGATCGGCAGCTCCGCTTCGGAGGCAGGGGCTGCGGAAACTGCGGAGGCTTCCGGCAAGCCTTCGGAGCCTGCAAAGGCCGCGGAGACATTGGGAGACAGGCTTTACTACGAGCTCTCCATAATAGAGCAAATGGGTTATGTGGAATACTTCCTCATAGTCTGGGACTTCATAAACTACGCAAAATCACAGGGAATACCCGTAGGACCGGGCAGGGGCTCGGCGGCAGGCTCCATTGTAGCCTACGCACTCAAGATCACGGATGTGGATCCTATAAAATACGGCCTCATTTTCGAGAGATTTTTGAATCCGGAGCGAGTGAGTATGCCGGATATAGATATAGACTTTTGCTATGAGCGCCGCCCTGAGGTCATAGATTATGTAATCAGAAAGTATGGCGCGGATAAGGTTTCGCAGATAATTACCTTCGGTACACTCAAGGCAAAGGCTGCGGTGCGTGATGTGGGCAGAGTATATCGACTGTCATATTCCGATACGGACGCCATCGCAAAGGCCATACCCTTTGACCTTAAAATGACGATAGCCAAGGCAATTGAGATGAATCCGGAGCTCAAGAAAAAATATGAGAGCGATCCGGCAGTCGCGAAGGTTTTGGATATGGCTATGGCCGTGGAGGGTCTGCCGCGAAACACTTCCACACATGCCGCGGGCGTAGTAATTTCAAAGAAAAGTATAGACGAATACGTGCCGCTCTACCTCTCGGATAAGGGGATAGCCACGCAGTTTCCGATGACTACGATAGAGGAGCTGGGCCTTCTCAAAATGGACTTCCTCGGACTGCGAAACCTGACGGTGATCCACGACGCGCTTTCGATGATAGAGAAAAACCACGGCGTTTCCATAGATTTTACAAAAATGGAATATGACGACCCGAAGGTCTTTGCGCTCATAGCCGCGGGAAATACGCAGGGAGTATTTCAGCTTGAAAGCGGTGGAATGACGCAATTTATGCGGAATCTGAAGCCCGACTGCTTTGAGGACATCATCGCGGGCATCGCGCTTTACAGGCCGGGCCCGATGGGAAGCATTCCGACATATATCGAAAACAAGAAAAATCCGAAAAAAATCACATATTTGCATCCGTCGCTTGAGCACATCATGTCCATGACCTATGGCTGCATGATTTATCAGGAGCAGGTAATGCAGATAGTGCGCGACCTCGGCGGCTATTCCTATGGGCGCTCCGACCTTGTGCGCCGCGCGATGGGCAAGAAAAAGACCGACGTGATGCTCAAGGAAAAGGACTATTTTATCAATGGCAAGCTTGATGAAGCGGGAAATATCGAGGTTCCGGGCTGCGTGAGAAACGGCATTCCGCGCGAGGTTGCAGAGGAGATCTTCAATCAGATGGTCAGCTTTGCGCAATATGCCTTCAATAAGAGCCATGCGGCGGCCTATGCTGTGCTTGCCTATGAGACGGCCTACCTCAAGACCTATTATCCGGTGGAATTTATGGCGGCGCTTATGACAAGCGTGATGGGCGAGCCGTCGCAAATCGCCAAATATATACGAAATTGTCAAGAAATGGGCATAGAGGTGCTGCCGCCGAGCGTAAATACAAGCCAAATGAAATTTTCGGTGGTGGACGGCAAGATTCGCTTTGGACTCCTCGGCGTAAAAAACGTGGGAGAGGGCGCTATAAAGGCCATTGTCAAAAAGCGCGAGGAAAACGGCCCCGCAAAGGACTTTTTCCAATTTATGAACAATGTCGATGTCCGTGAGGTGAATAAGAAGGCGATAGAAAGCCTCATAAAGGCGGGCGCTTTCGACGATATAAACGAAAACAGGGCGCAGCTTCTGGCTTCCTACGAGGGCCTTTTGGAATCGGCTCAAAATAATGCCAGAAGAAATGTTGAGGGCCAGCTTTCGCTATTTTCCATGGGAGAGCAGGATGGCCTGGGCCTGGGTTTTTCGGGCATAGATATGGAAAAGCTCGCACCGCGACTGCCAAATGTGAGAAATTTTGACAGCAGGCAGCTCATGGCGCTTGAAAAGGAGATGCTCGGCGTGTATATCACGGGGCATCCTTTGAAGGATTATGAGGATAAGATGGCTCGCCTTGTAAGTATGA
>CAVHIG010000015.1:8273-24483 GCA_963636105.1 Anaerovoracaceae bacterium | reverse complement strand
TTCCGGCTACACCGCGGAGCCGCGCGGGGGGATGGCAGGCAGGATAAGCGACGGAATGAAGGCGCAAATGGCGGGCATCATCACGCATAAGCGGACGCTCATTACAAAAAGCAACAAAATGATGGCCTTTGTCACCGTGGAGGATCTTTATGGCGAGTATGAGGTCATAGTATTTCCGAATATTTATGAGCGCTGCGCCTCTCTTTTGAAGGAGGACGCTGTGATCGTTGTAAAGGGCTATATAAATTGCAAGGAGGATGAGGCTCCGAAGCTCATCGCGGACAAAATATTTGATATAAATGACTTTAGCGATTTGCCGGCTCGGGAAGAGTCTTTTTCGGGAAGCTACAGGCGGGCTGAGGCCGGAGCTGCTACTTCGCTTTTAAAGCTTAGGCTTACTCCCGGAAACGGCGGAGAGAGCAGGCTCCCCGAGATACGCGGCATATTGCGCCGTTTCCGCGGCGGAGTGCCGGTGAAAATCTATCTTATGAATGCGGACGGCAGTGAAAAGAGATTTATGGCGGACAGGTCGCTTTGGATAGAGCCGAGCGCGGAGCTTTTGGCTCAGATGGAGGCCTTGCTCGGCAAAGGAAATGTGAAGGCGGTCCGGACTGCAGGGCGATAAGCTTGAGTGATTTACAGGAGTATAGTGGGAAAGGAGTAATAATTTGAAAAAAATAGGAATTTTGACAAGCGGCGGAGATTCGCCGGGAATGAACGCGGCGATAAGGGCGGCAGTGAGAAGCGCGCTTTATAACGGGATGAAGGTATATGGCATAGAAAGAGGCTATGATGGCTTGATTGAAGGCGATTTCAGGGAGATGGACGTATCCTCTGTGGCGGACATACTTCATCGCGGCGGCACGATTCTCCATACGGCAAGGAGCGCGCGCTTTATGACGGCAGAAGGGCGCGCAATGGCCTGCAACATGCTGCGGAATTTCGAAATCGACTCACTTATCGTAATCGGTGGCGACGGCTCGATGCACGGCGCTTTGGAGCTTTCGAAGCTTGGCGTGCCTGTGATGTGCCTCCCCGGGACGATAGACAATGACCTTGGATATACGGATTATACCATCGGCTTTGATACGGCAGTAAATACGGTGCTTTCGGCTATAAGCAATATACGCGATACTTCCTCGTCACATGAGAGGACGACCATCATCGAGGTCATGGGCAGGCATTGCGGTGACATCGCGCTCTACGCGGGGCTTGCGGGCGGCGCGGAGAGCATTTTGATACCGGAGCAGCCCTTTGATATAAATGCGGTGTGCAAGAAGCTCATACAGGGCAGAAATCGCGGCAAGCTGCACAATATCATCATAAAGGCAGAGGGCGTGGACATAGGCACAAATGAGCTTGCGAGCCTTATACACGAGCGCACGGGGCTGGACGCGAAGCTTGTGGTGCTCGGATATTTGCAGAGGGGAGGCTCGCCTACGTCAAGCGACAGACTTCTTGCGAGCAGGACGGCGTGCAAGGCGGTGGAGCTCATAAGTGAGGACAGCGAAAGCCGCGCCATCGGTATAAACGGCGGAGAAATCGTTCACTATGCGCTTGCTGATGCTTTGCAAATAAAGCGCGAGTCGAATTTGGAATTTATGGAGCTTGCGGATATATTGTCGTAGGGGCATATGCTGTAAAAATACTGCAGGCTGGATTGCAGGCTGAGCTGTAGGTTGAAGTGCAGGCTAAGCTACGGGCTGGAATGTAGGTCGAGCTGCAGGCCAAGGTCTTCCAAATCTGGATGAAAAAGGTTTCGGGAGGCAAGAAATGGTAGCTAATCAGAGAAAATAATATAAGAGGGTGAGACAATGCATAAATTACCGGAAGACAGGCTAAATGAAGCCTATGAACTGCTTGAGGACAGGTATTCCTGCCGCAATTTTTCGGAGGAGGAGATACCGGAGGAGCTGCTTGCGCGCCTTTTGAAGATAGGCACGGCTGCTCCGAGCGGCGGAAATCTCCAGTCCTATACGATAATCGCGGTCCGCGACAAGGAGAAGAAAAAACTGCTTGCGAAGGCGCTCGGCGGGCAGAAATTCATAGAAACAGCGGCGGTCGACTTCGTATATTTTTTGGATTGGCGCAAGATGTCCATATACGCAAAGCATTGCAAGGCGGGGTATACACAGCCGAAAAGCCTTGAATTTCTGCTGATTTCTATTATGGATATAATCTGCGCGGCTCAATCTATGGAAACGGCGGGGACTCTCGCGGGCCTGCGCTCCTGCTATGTGGGGAATACCTGCGGAGAGTATGAGCTGTTTTGCGAGAATTTTAACATGCCGCATAGCCTTGTATTTCCTGTGGTGCTGCTTGCTATGGGTTATCCAAAGCGTGAGCAGAGGGCGCGCAGAAAGAAGCTCTCTCCTGAGGCGGTCATAGGATATGAGAGCTATCCTGAGCTTGATGAAGAGAAGATTATCGAGCTTTTTGACGAAAAATACGCAGGCGAGGATACAAAGCTTCCTAAAAACGAAAAAACGGCGGAGAAAATGCTTCGCGAGCTGAAAAAGTGCATTGAGCAAAGCTTCGGCGAGGAGGAAGCCGAGGCAATTTCCGCAAACATAAGAGAAAGCGGACTGATGAACTATATTCAGAAAAAGTTTACCTTCCAGTATGACGCTTCCGGCTCGGAGAAGGATACGCGTGTGATGCTTGAGGCTCTGCACAAGGCGGGGATGATAGAGCAGGTCGAAGTTTGTCGATAAAAAAACAACAAAATATTTGACAAAAAATTGGCGGGCAGCACTAAAAATGCCCGCTTTTCGATTATTTTTGCAGAATTTTTCGACGGTTAAAAAAATTTTTTGCAAATATCGAAAAAAGTATTGCAAATGGTGAAAAAATGTAGTTAAATAGATAAAGACGTAGTTATTTTTTTAACAAAACAAGCTGCGACGTTATTTATAGCTCGGATTCCAGAGCTACCGATAATAATAATTCAAGGAGGCATTTACATGAATTTTCAGCTAACAAAGGAACAAGAATTCGTTAAGAAAATGGTAAGAGATTTTGCCACTAACGAAGTTGAACCGTTGGCAGCAGACATTGACAAAGAACACAGATTCCCTGTCGAGACTGTTGAGAAGATGGCGAAGTACGGATTGATGGGAATTCCTTTCCCTGCAGAGTACGGCGGAGCTGGCGGAGATCACATCTCCTACGCAATTACAGTTGAAGAGCTGTCCAGAGTATGCGCATCTACAGGCGTTATCTGCTCTGCACACACTTCACTTTGCTGCTGGCCTATCTTCAATTATGGTACAGAAGAGCAGAAAGCTAAGTATCTTCCTGGACTTCTTTCAGGCGAAAAGCTCGGAGCTTTCGGTCTGACTGAGCCAAACGCGGGTACTGACGCAGCAGGACAGCAGACAAGAGCAGAGGATTGCGGAGATTACTGGCTCTTAAACGGAGCAAAGGTATTCATCACAAACGGTGGATATGCTGACGTATTCGTAGTCATGGCTATGACTGACAAGTCCAAGGGCACAAAGGGAATCAGTGCATTCATAGTAGAGAAGACAGATGAAGGCTTCTCAATCGGTAAGACAGAGGATAAGATGGGTATCTGCGCATCCTCCACTACAGAGCTGATTTTCCAGAACTGCAAGATTCCAAAGGATAGACTCCTTGGTGATATAGGCGGCGGCTTCAAGGTAGCTATGTCCACTCTCGACGGCGGTCGTATCGGTATCGCATCACAGGCACTCGGAATCGCTCAGGGCGCATTCGACGTTACTGTAGACTACATGAAGGCTAGAAAGCAGTTTGGCAAGAAATTGTCCCAGATGCAGGCACTTCAGTTCGAAATGGCAAATATGAAGACTCAGATCGAGGCTGCAAGACTCCTCGTATACAGAGCTGCTGATTATAAGGATAAGCACCTTCCTTACGGTGAGTATGCTGCTATGGCAAAGCTCTTTGCTGCAGAGACTGCAATGTACGTAACAACAAAGGCTGTACAGCTCCACGGCGGTTATGGCTTCACAAAGGATTATCCGGTAGAGAGAATGATGAGAGACGCCAAGATCACTGAGATCTACGAAGGTACTTCTGAGGTTCAGAAGATGGTTATCTCCGCAGCAATTTTCAAGTAGGAAGAAGGAGGAACATTAGATATGGCATTTAAGATTATCGTATGCGCAAAGCAGGTTCCTGATACAAACGTAATCAAAATCAACCCTAAGACAGGAACACTCATCAGAGACGGCGTACCAAGCATCCTCAACCACGACGATGCAAACGCATTGGAAGAAGCACTCAAGATCAAGGACAAGTATCCTGATACACATATCACAGTAGTTACAATGGGACCTCCACAGGCTAAGGATCTTCTTTTCGAATGTATCGCAAAGGGAGCTGACGAGGGCGTACTCGTTTCCGACAGAGCAGTAGGCGGTTCAGATACATGGGCTACTTCAAACACTCTGGAAGCTGCTATCAAGAAGATCGGCGATTATGACCTTATCTTCGCAGGCAGACAGGCTATCGACGGAGATACTGCTCAGGTAGGTCCGCAGATCGCAGAAAAGCTCGGTCTTCCACAGGTTACTTATGTAGAAGAGTTTGAGATTGCTGACAATATGAAGGATATCACTGTAAAGAGACAGCTTGAGGATGGTTATGAAATCATCAAGCTCCAGACTCCTTGCATGCTGACTTGCATAAAGGAACTGAATACACCGAGATATATGTCCATGAAGGGTATCTTCGGCGAGAAGAAGATGACTACATGGAATGCAAAGGACATCGAGGTAGACCTTACAAAGGTTGGTCTTGAGGCATCTCCTACAAACGTATTCAGATCATTCACACCTGCTCCAAAGGGCAAGGGCGTGACTATCGAAGGCGATTCTGAGAAGGAAGTTGCTCAGAAGCTGCTCATCAACTTAAAGGGCAAGCATGTAATCTAAGGAGAGGGAGGACAATAGAATGGCTATTCAAGTAATAAAAGATAAGTGCAAGGGCTGCGGAATCTGTGCAAAGGCATGCCCGTTTAGCGCCATTACAATGGAAGGTAAGTTGGCAGTTATAGGCAGTGCATGTACTGCATGTAATGTCTGCGTGGCCAAGTGTCCGTTCCAGGCGATTGAAAAGACAGATGATGATAAGGTTGTAGACCTTTCAGCATACAAGCACATCTGGGTATTCGCAGAGCAGAGAGACGGCAAGCTTATGAACGTTGCTCTTGAGCTCATAGGCGAAGGCTACAGACTTGCAAAAGAAATCAGCGAAGATACAAAGGTATGCGCTCTGCTCGTAGGAGACGGCATCAAGGGTCTTGCTGACGAGTGCTTCGCATACGGAGCAGACGAAGTTATCCTCATCGAGGATCCGCTTCTCAAGAACTTCACAACTGACGGATATACAAAGGTTATCTGCGACGCAATCGAGGATTTGAAGCCGGAAATCGTACTCTACGGTGCTACTCACATCGGTAGAGACCTTGCTCCGAGAATCGCTGCAAGATGCAACACAGGTCTGACTGCTGACTGCACAAGACTTGATGTAAAGGTATCCAGCTACATCGAATTCGCAAAGAAGAATACTACTTTGGATACTTCCACATTGGATCCAAACGATCCTTCAACAGGAATCAAGCAGACTCGTCCTGCATTCGGTGGAAACCTCATGGCTACTATCATCTGCCCAAGAACAAGACCGCAGATGTCCACAGTAAGACCTGGCGTAATGCAGAAGAGAGAAAAGGTAGAGGGCGCTACTGGTATTCTGACAGAGTACAAGCCTAATATCGCTGAGAGCGACATCAGAACAAAGATTGTTGAGATCGTAAAGTCCGCAAAGGAAATGGTATCCCTGACAGACGCAAAGATCATCTGCTCCGGCGGAAGAGGTCTGGGCGATGCATCCGGATTTGAGCTCATCCAGAAGTTTGCTGATAAGGTAGGCGGTGTAGTAGGTGCTTCCCGTGCTGCAGTAGACGCAGGCTGGATCGATCATTCACATCAGGTAGGTCAGACTGGTACAACTGTAAAGCCAAACATTTACTTCGCTTGCGGTATTTCCGGCGCTATCCAGCACCTTGCTGGTATGCAGACTTCCGATATCATCGTAGCAATCAATAAGGATCCAGATGCTCCTATATTTGAAGTTGCTGACTATGGTATCGTAGGCGACCTGTACAAGGTAATTCCTATGATCATTGAAGAGTGGGACAATGCAGAAGCACTGTTTGACGCTTCTACAAAATAGACATTCATTGTAAATGCTTTGAATAAACAAAAGACCGGGCGCTACTTATGGGCGCCCGGTCTTTTGGGCGTTTTTGAAAAAATATAAAATCCGCAGATAAAGTTGCAAAATATTCTGCCTCTGTGATAGAATAAATCAATAGAAATGTTAGAATAGAAATTAAAGAATAGATCTATAAGAATATTTGATAAGAACATCTGAAAATTTTGTAACTACGGAGGTGGATGCAGATGAATATTATACAGGAACGTTTGGCGAAGCTGCGCGCTTTGATGGCTGAGAGAGGAATGGCGGCATATCTCATACCGACAGATGATTTTCACGGCTCCGAATATGTGGGCGAGTATTTCAAGTGCCGAAAATACATCTCGGGCTTTACAGGCTCCGCTGCTACAGTAGTAGTCATGGCGGACAAGGCGGGCCTCTGGACCGATGGCAGATATTTTTTACAGGCGGCGATGGAGCTTGAAGGCAGCGGCATAGATCTCTACAAGTCGGGTCAGCCGGGTGTGCCTACAATAGAGCAATTTCTCTATGAAAACCTGCAAAAAGGCGATGTTTTGGGCTTTGACGGCCGCACAATAATTGGAAATAAGGCAGAGTCTTTGACAGAAGCGCTTTCCAGGAAAAAGATAAAATTCAGCTATAAGGAAGACCTTGTGGGCATGATATGGGAAAATCGTCCGCCGCTTCCTACGGGCAAGGCCTGGCTGCTTCCTGTGGAATATGCAGGAAAATCCAGAGAAGAAAAGCTCGCGGACGTGAGAAAAATACTTGCCGATGACGAGATAGACGCTCTCGTGCTGACCTCTCTCGACGACATAGCCTGGCTTTTCAACATTCGCGGCAGCGACGTAGAGTGCAACCCTGTAGTCATGGCCTATAGCGTAATCACCGCAGACGAGGTGAAGCTCTTTGCGGATCCGGACAAATTCTCACCGGAAGACAAGGCAGAGCTTGCGGCTGCCGGCATAGAAATTCTGCCATATAATGACATCTACGAATATGTAGAGACTCTCGGATACGCGCCGGAGGCTTCTTGCGGAAACTGCGGGGGCACCGGAGAGGAGGACGACGACGCCGTTTACGCCGTGCTCATAGACGGAGAAAAGGCAAACTACGCCTTGATAAACAACATTCCGGAAAATACCAAAATTGTATATGGAGAGAATCCTACGCTTCTTCCAAAGGCCGTAAAAAACGAGGTCGAAATCGAAAATATGCGCAAGACTCACATAAAGGACGGCGTGGCGACTACAAGACTTATATACTGGCTGAAGCACAGGGACAAAAATACAATATTGACAGAACTGGATGTATCCGCCAAAATTGAGGAATTCCGTAGCGAGCAGGAAGGCTACATGGGACCGAGCTTCGAATCGATAGCGGCTTCAGGCTCAAACGGCGCAATTATCCATTATTTTCCAAATAAGCAAAACAATACAGCTGTTTCGGACAGGGGCTTTTTCCTTTTAGATACAGGCGGCCAGTACATGGGCGGCACTACGGATATCACGCGTACAATTGCTGTCGGCCCGCTGACAGATGAGGAAAAGCTGCACTATACGGCAGTGCTTCGCGGAAATCTCGCTCTTTCAGCGGTGAAATTCCCTGAGGGACTGCGCGGCATAAATCTCGACATTTTGGCAAGGAAGCCGCTTTGGGACATCGGCTGTGATTTCAATCACGGTACGGGTCACGGCGTGGGCTATATGCTGAATGTGCACGAGGGGCCAAATAGCATAAGAAATAAGATTGACAGCTATCTTACGGACAGCTCGATTTTTCGCGCGGGCATGATTACGTCAAACGAGCCGGGCGTATATATTGAAGGAAAGCACGGAATAAGGCTTGAGACACTCATTCTTTGCAAAAATGCCGGGGAGAACCCGCAAATGCTTGAGTTTGAGACGCTGACCCTGGTGCCGTTTGATCTGGACGCAATCGAGCCAAAGTATATGACCGACGAAGAAAAGCATATTTTGAACGCTTATCACAAGCGTGTATATGAGACGATCGCGCCTTATCTTCCTGAGGAGGAGGCCGCATGGCTTGCGGAGGCGACGCGCGAGGTGGAGACTGAGAGGTATAAGTTTAATCAGCACAGGGAGTGCGAATTTTTCCCATGTCACGCCGGTGCCGATAAGGAGAACTTCAATTGCCTCTTCTGCTACTGTCCGCTCTATGCGCTGGGCGACAAGTGCGGCGGAAATTTCAAGTATTTGGAAAACGGCATAAAGGATTGCTCGGCTTGTATGATTCCGCATACCAGGGCAGGCTATGATTATGTGATGGGTAAGTACGGGGAGATAGCGGAGCTGGCCGCAAAGAACCGGCAGGGCTAAGGATTAGACTGCGCCGACGCAAGGCGGCGGAATGGAGAAAAACAGATGATAAAAAAATATATAATGGCGCTGGATCAGGGGACTACGAGCTCGCGCTGTATCATATATGATAAAAAAGGCGAGATTATCAGCCTTGCTCAAAAGGAGTTTACGCAGATATATCCGAAGGCAGGCTGGGTGGAGCACGATCCCATGGAGATTTGGTCGACACAGGTGGGAGTGGCTCAGGAGGCCATGTATAAGATAAATGCCAGCTATGAAAATATCGAGGCTATCGGCATTACAAATCAGCGCGAGACAACTGTCGTCTGGGATAAGGAGACAGGACAGCCGGTATACAATGCTATCGTATGGCAATGCCACCGCACGGCGGAATTTTGCGATGAGCTTGTATCGCGCGGGCTTGCGGACAAATTTAAGGAAAAGACGGGTCTTCTTATAGACGCGTATTTCTCGGCTACAAAAATCCGTTGGATCCTTGAAAATGTAGAGGGCGCGAGGGAAAAGGCCGAGCAGGGCAGACTGCTTTTCGGCACCATCGAAACCTGGCTTATCTGGAACCTTACAAAGGGCAGGGTGCACGTCACGGATTATTCAAATGCGTCCCGCACAATGCTTTTCAATATAAAGGAGCTGAAGTGGGATGAGGAAATTCTGGAAATACTTGACATCCCAAAGAGCATGCTCCCAAAGGTCATGCCGTCAAGCTGCGTCTATGGCGAGACGGACAGGCTCATCTTCGGTGGACCGATAAAGATTGCGGGCGCCGCTGGCGACCAGCAGGCTGCTCTTTTCGGACAGACCTGCTTTGAAGCGGGAGGCGCAAAAAATACCTACGGAACGGGCTGCTTTATGCTCATGAATACAGGAGAAACTCCCGTGAAATCACAAAATGGCCTGCTTACAACCATCGCCTGGGGACTTGACGGCAAGGTGACCTACGCGCTGGAGGGCTCTATTTTTATCGCGGGTGCGGCAATTCAGTGGCTTCGCGATGAGCTCAGGCTTATCGAAAAGGCCGCGGATAGCGAGCAAATCGCAAAATCTGTCCCTGATACAGGTGGTGTATATGTGGTACCTGCCTTTGTGGGGCTCGGCGCGCCTTATTGGAATCCTTACGCGCGAGGCATGATTCTCGGAATTACCAGAGGTTCAAACCGTGCGCATATCGTAAGGGCGACCCTTGAGTCGCTTGCGTATCAGGTATGTGATCTGCTCAAGGCTATGGAAGATGATCTTGGAAAGCCGCTTACCGGACTTAAGGTGGACGGCGGAGCCAGCGCAAATGATTTTTTGATGCAATTTCAGGCGGATATGCTGGGCACGTCAGTCAGCCGCCCTGTATGTATAGAGACGACATCGCTAGGCGCGGCCTATCTCGCGGGACTTGCCACGGGTTATTGGGAAAGCCGCGAGGATATTGTAAAAAATTGGCAGCTTGATAAGCTCTACGAGCCAAAGGCAAGCGAGGCTGAGCGCGAAACCCTGCTCAAAGGCTGGCATAAGGCCGTTTCCGCGGCAGCCGCATGGACAAAAGAGTAGGTCTTCTGGAGCACTGTAAACTATAGAAAAGGAGAATTTGACAGTTATGGCATGTACAACAATTTTAGTGGGAAAGAAAGCGAGCTTTGACGGCTCGACGATGATTGCGAGAAATGATGACGGTACATATGACGAAAAGCGCCTGACCGTTGTGCTTCCGAAGGATCAGCCGAAGATATACCGCAGCAAAAGGGCTCATTTGGAGATAGAGCTTCCGGACAATCCGCTGCGCTACACGCTTACGCCAAGTGTGGACCTCGAGGACGGCATATGGGGCGCAAACGGCGTAAATTCCGAGAATATCGCGATGTCGGCGACGGAGACCATTACCTCAAATCCACGCGTGCTCGGTGCGGATCCTATGGTGAAATATCAGCCAAAGAAGACTAGCAGAGGCAAGGATATTCCGGGCGGTGTCGGCGAGGAGGATTTTGTATCCATAGTGCTTCCATATATTCACAGCGCGCGCGAGGGTGTAGTGCGTCTGGGCTCACTGCTTGAGCAGTACGGGACCTACGAATCAAATGGCATCGCTTTTTCGGACAAGGATGAGATATGGTGGATGGAGACTATAGGCGGACATCACTGGATCGCCTGCCGCGTGCCGGATGATCGCTATGTAATCATGCCAAATCAGTTTGGGCTGGATCATTTCGACTTTGAGGACGCGATGGGTGAAAAGAAGGAATATATGTGCTCGGCTGATTTACAGGATTTTGTGCGTGAAAATCACTTGGATCTCGGCCTCTCGGGCGAATTCAATCCGAGACTTGCCTTTGGCTCGCGCACTGACGGAGACCATGTCTACAATACTCCGCGCGCGTGGTTTATGGGACGTTATTTCAATCCGAAGACGGTATGCTGGGACGGCCCGGATGCTGACTATACGCCGGAAAGCGACGACATTCCCTGGTCCTTTGTGCCTGAGCGCAAGATTACTGTGGAGGATGTAAAATATATACTTTCTTCCTATTATCAGGGGACTGTGTATAATCCTTACAACAAGTCGGCATCCGGGCAGAGCGGAAAATATCGGCCTATAGGCATAAATCGCACGGGTGTAATGGCGGTTTTGCAGCTGAGAGACTATGTGCCTGAGGAGATCTCCGCGCTCGAGTGGATCTGCTTTGGCGCAAATCCTTTCAATGCTGCTTTGCCTGTATATGCAAATACTGACAGGATGCCTGCTTATCTTGATAAGGTGACGCTGGAGGTGTCCACAGAGACCTTCTATTGGACAAACCGGCTCATCGCCGCTATGGCGGATGCAAATTACGGAAGATGCATTCAGGATATCGAAAGATATCAGGAGGCTATAGCAAATCAAGGGACTGAAATCGTATATAGATATGATAAGGAGATGACAAAATCGAAGGATTTCTCCCTTATTTCAAAGGCAAATGAGGAGCTCTCTGCCATGGCAAAGCGTGAGGCGCAGGATGCCTTGAGCAAGATTTTGCGTCATGCCAGCGAGGCCATGACATGCGGCTACAACAGAGCTGACAAATAGGCAGAATTTTATAAAATCCTTATTGACTTGAGCCTGATTTTCATATATCATTATTTAGTTGAAAAATAATTTAGAAAAAATATTCAATAAAGGACATATGGATGTTTTAGGCGAACAAAACTTAGCCGGACAAAACCGAATGGGGGAATAACATGTCAGAGGAGCTCAGAACGATTGATGACAAGCTGCTGGAAAACTGTTTAATAAAAGTAAGGGGAGATTATCCGCATGCTTTCTGCCTCGTAAGATTGTTACTTGATGAGACAGGGAAGCCGAAGGACTGGATGTTTGAATATTGCAATGATATTTTTTGTAAGCTCTACGGTTTTGGACGCGAAGAAATAATCGGACATCGTTATTTTGAAGTTACACCTGAGGGTGGGGATCGCTTCCTTGTGCCTCTCTATGAAGCAGCATATCACGGTAAGACTTCCAGCTATGACGGCTTTTACGAGAGGTTCGAATTGTATATCCACATCGAGATTTTCCCGACAAATACAGAAGGCCAGTGCGTGTTTGTTGCTCATGATATGACTGAGAATGTACGACATATGGAGGAGCAGCGCCTGGCAGAAAAGAAATATAAGGCGATGGAGGAGGCTCACCAAAGGGAGATTGAAAAAAATTACGCGCAGCTTGAGGAAATGCGCGCGATTTTGGCAAGCTCTCAAATGGGCACCTGGCATATTACGCTTATGGACGGCAAGGCGCCTACAATGGAAGCGGATGAGCGTATGCAAAAGCTCCTTGGCATTTTGGGCAAGGATTTGCCTCCGGAAGATGTCTATAATGCGTGGTTTTCGCGTATAAATCCGAGTGATAAAGACAGTGTACTTGCCTGCGTGGAAAGCATGAGAGCAGGCAATAGGGACGAGGTGACCTACCTTTGGAAGCATCCTGAGTGGGGAGATATTTACGTGCGCTGCGGCGGCACGGCATATCCCGTGGAGGGCGGCTATTTCCTGCGCGGTTACCACTACGACGTGGACGATGTCGTCAGAGCCCAGAAGAAGCAGGAGGCAGCGCTGCGAGACGCGCTTATGCTGGCAAAGCATGCTACACGCGCAAAGACTGTATTTTTGAGCAATATGTCGCATGATATACGCACGCCGATGAATGCCATTATAGGCTATACGGCGCTGGCGCAGGCTCACCTTGATGAAAAGGAGCAGGTGCGCGATTACCTCAGCAAAATACATACCTCGGGCACGCATCTTCTCAGCCTGATAAATGAAATACTCGATATGAGCCGTATAGAAAGCGGCACGGTAAAGCTTGAAGAGAATCTTGTACATATTCCGGATGTATTGCATGACCTGCGCACCATGATACACGGACAGATAGCCGCAAAGCAGCAAAACCTGTACATAGACGCCCTGGATGTCATGAATGAGGATGTCATTACGGATAAGCTCAGGCTGAATCAGATTCTTTTGAATATAGTAAGCAATGCTGTAAAATACACGGGCGCAGGCGGAAATATCATCATTCGCGTATCTGAGGAGCCTTGTACTCGCAAGGGTTATACGACCTACAGATTCAGCGTAAAGGATAATGGCAAGGGTATGTCGCCGGAATTTGTAGGGCACGTCTTTGACAGCTTTTCGAGAGAGCGTACATCTACGGTCAGCGGAGTGCAAGGTACGGGCCTTGGAATGTCCATCACAAAAAATATCGTAGATATGATGAATGGTACGATTACTGTGGACAGTGAGCTTGACAAGGGTACAGAATTTGTTGTAAAGATAGATTTCAAGGTGGCTGAGCAGTCGGTGGATTATTCACCGATTCCGGAGCTTGTGGGAGCAAGGGCGCTGGTGGTAGACGATGATATCAATACCTGCCAGAGCGTCAGCAAAATGCTTCGCGAGATCAGGATGCGGCCGGATTGGTCGACCTCCGGAAGAGAGGCAGTCATCCGCGCAAAGGAAGCTACAGAGATCAAGGAAGAGTACAAGGCATATATCATAGATTATTTGATTCCGGATATGAACGGTATCGAAACAGTAAGGCAGATACGTCGCGTGATAAGCGAGGAAGTACCTATAATCGTCCTCACCGCGTATGACTGGACTGATTTTGAAGAGGAGGCCAAGGCTGCGGGGGTAACGGCGTTTGTCGCCAAGCCGATCTTCATGTCTGAGCTCAGAGCGGTTTTGACTCAGCGTAAGGAAAAGCCAAAGGCAGAAGGGCCTGTGCCGGAGCCGAAGTATGATTTCAGCGGCAAGCGTGTCCTTTTGGTGGAGGATAATGAGCTGAACCGTGAAATTGCCCTGGCGATTTTCAATGAGATCGGAATCGAGGCTGATGCCGTAGAGGACGGAATTGAGGCCGTAGAGCTTATGTATCGGACAGATGAGGATAGATACGATATGATTTTCATGGATATCCAAATGCCGAGAATGGACGGATATACGGCGACAAGGGAGATACGTACTCTTGAAAGCAACAAAAAAGCCAATATTCCTATCATCGCAATGACAGCAAATGCCTTTGACGAGGACAGGAAGAAGGCTATCAAGGCCGGCATGAACGGTCATATTGCAAAGCCTGTGAGCATAGAGGAGATAAGACAGGTTATAAATACTGTCATTGGCAAGAAAATGGCCATGAGCGCAAAAGCGAAAGGAAGGCAGGGAGGAAAATAAGCTGCCTGTGAGGAAAAAACAGCTTGTAATTTAAATACAAATCTGGAAGAAAACATATGGCAAACAAGAAAACCGGCAGTACGCTCCGAGAGCGCCTGCCGGTTTGTTTGTTTTATCAGGGCTGCCATTCTGCTCGACCTGAGCTATCTGGTAAGCTCGTCAAATTCGTCTACAAGCCTTGCAAAGGTCCGCATAGCCTTCTCTATAGGCTCTGGCTTGCTCATGTCCACGCCGGCGATCTTGAGAAGCTCTATCGGGTGATTGCTTTCGCCCGTCTTCAGGAATTCTATATAATTATCCCTGCCGCCCTCATTTAAGATAAGATCGCTTATCGCAGCCGCCGCGGAATAGCCCGTCGCGTATTTATATACATAGAAAGCGTTGTAGAAGTGCGGGATGCGAGCCCACTCATAGCGGATTTCATTGTCGCATATCACATCAGGCCCGAAATACTTCCTATTGAGAGCCTCGTACTGCTCGCACATCCACTCCGCCGTGAGAACCTCCGCCGTTTCCGCAGCCTCATGAGTAATTTTTTCAAATTCCGCAAACATCGTCTGACGGAAGAGCGTGGCGCGAAATTCCTCGATATAGAGGTTCAAAAGGTATTTTTTCATGAGCAGCGCGTCCTTGTCGCGTCCGCCGGATGCCGCAAGCTTTTCCTCCTGCTTTTTCAAAAGGTGCTTTATCAGCAGATTTTCGTTTACGGTGGATGCCACCTCGGCCGTGAAAATCGAGTGACCGCCGTAGATGTAAGGCTGCGCCTCCCTCGTGTAGCGCGAATGCATGGAGTGTCCCATTTCGTGCACCAGTGTAAATACGTCCTTGAGCTTGTCCTGGAAGTTCATCATCATGTAAGGCATGCTGTCGTAGCAGCCGAAGCTGTAGGCACCGCTGGTTTTTCCTGTATTTTCATACACATCTATCCAGCCGCTTGCTATGCCCTCGTTCATTTTCGAGATGTAATCGTCGCCGAGTACGGCCAGGCTCTCTCTCATGATGTCGAGCGCTTCTTCAAAGCTTGTATGGGTCTTTGGCATCTCGGTGAGCGGCATGTAGATGTCATACATGTGCAGCTCGTCCACTCCCATGAGGCGTTTTCTCGTGCCTATGTATTTGTGAAGAGTCGGAAGTGCTTTATTTACGACGTCTATGAGGTTTGCGTAAACGGCGGTAGGTATGTTGTCGCCGTGGAGTGCCGCTTCCAGGGAGGAAGGGTATTTGCGGATGCGCGCGCCCACTACGTCGCTCTTTGTATTGTAGTTGTAGGTCGTGGCGATGGTATTTATGTGCGAAATATACGCATTGTAGAGGTGCTCAAAGGCGTCCTTTCGCACGCGGCGGTCTTTTGATTCTAAAAAGCCTATGTATTTGCCGTGGGTAAGCTCGACCATGTCGCCGTCTTCGTCTTCGATTTCGCCGAATTTCATGTCGGCATTGTTGAGCATGGTGAAGATGTCATTTGTGGCGGAGGTGATTTCACTGAATTGCGCGATGAGATTTTCTTCAGTTTCGCTGAGTATGTGCTCCTTGCTTCTGAGTGCCTCGCGAATCGCGAATTCGTAGGTTTTGAGGCCGGGCTCACTTTCGATGAAGCCGAGGATTTTCTCTTCCGGCGCTGCGAGAAGCTCCGGCGTAAAGAAGGACATGACGGCGGAGGCCTTTGAAATGAGGCCGTTGCACTTGTCGCTCATAGCCTGGTATTTTGTGACGGTATTGTCCTCGTCGCGTCTCATGCGCGCGTATACGTAGATGTGCTCGATGAGCTGCCAGATATTGTCGCGCTCTTTGTAGGCGGAAAGGAGTGTGGCCGCGCTGTCTGTAAGGTGCCCGGCAAAGCGCGAGTAGTCCTTTGCCATGTCGAGTGCTTTTTCAAAGTCCTCATCCCACTTTGCTTCGTCCGGATACATGGCTTCTATATTCCATTTGTATTTTTTGTCGATTTG
>CAVHIG010000015.1:5276-8225 GCA_963636105.1 Anaerovoracaceae bacterium | reverse complement strand
TTTTTCCTTTTCTGTCATTTTTTATATCTCCTTTGCTGTGTATTTGTAGTTCTTTTAAATTACGTATTCTCGCTGTAAGTAAAATTTGGGTCGGTAGGGCAAGGACTCAAAAATCTCTTGTCTTCCTTTTAGTAAGTGGTTGCATTTACAAATGCTTGTGGTAAAATTATAAGGGATTTTCGCGCCCTTTTGCCCTGTGATAAACTTACAAGAGGGCAAATAAATGGCGCGGCGATAAAATCCCCGTAAAATGTCCGAGGGCACACTCACATAAGGACATTTTACCACAGATGAATGCAAATTTGAAAGGAATATGACATAAAATGGACAACCGACCTATTGGTTTTTTTGACTCCGGACTTGGCGGCCTCACAAGCATACCCTACCTCATGCGTGAGCTTCCAGAGGAAAAAATTGTATATTTTGGAGATACAGCGCGTACACCTTACGGCTCAAAATCACCCGAAACGATAAGAAAGTTTTCGCGGCAGATAGTAGAATTCCTCTTAAAACAGGATGTAAAAATGATAGTAATAGCGTGCAACACCGTGAGCTCGACCTGCCTCGACGACTTGCGCGCGCGGTTTCCGCAACTCCCAATCCTGGGCATAATAGGACCCGCGGCAGAAAAGGCAGTACGCGTCTGCTCGGAATACAATCACCTGGGCATCATAGCGACAAAGGCGACCGTAAAGAGCGGCATGTACGAAAAGCTCATAAAGGAGCGCAATCCAAAAATGGATATACATTCCATAGCCTGTCCGGCCTTTGTACCGCTCATTGAGGAAGGCATCATAAACAACGACATCATGGATCTTACAATAAGATATTATATGGAAGATTTCATACTCGCAAACAGAATCGACACCATCATTTTGGGCTGCACGCACTATCCGCTTATACGCGCAAATATCGAAAGAGCCTTCCATACGCTCAGGATAATAAACCCGTCGGAGGAGATAGTCGGACGCATAAGAAGAGTGCTCACCGAAAATGACATGCTCGCAAAGGATTCGCCGGTGGAAAACACATTCTACGCAAGCGACCTTTCGGAGAGCTTTACAAATATGATAGATACGATTTTCAATGACGAGCCCGTGAAGGTGAAATTTAAGAATCTCGAACGTGATTGAATTTAGACGGAATTTGCTTTGAAAACCGCCGCGCGCCCCGCGTTTTGCGGCAGGCTTTTGCGGGAGAAAGGAAGATTTATGGAAGAATTGCTTGCGCTTTTGGATATAGACAGCGCCGAAGAATTTGAGTATTTTGAGAATTTCGCGGACCTTGCGGAAACGGCGGAGGATGTCTCGCTTGAGGCGCTTTACGCCTTGCTGTCGGGGGTCGATATGAAGGTCTTTGCGGGCCTTGTCGCAAATTATTTTGATGACCTTTTGGAGAATCTGCCGGATGACGCGGTGGATCTCTATACGCTTTTGCATACGATAAAGGCCTCGCTTGTGGGACTTGCAAAGAACGCGGATGAGGAAAACAATCTTGTGCTTTTGAGCGAGGAGCTTGCGCGTTTTAGGAATTGGTATGTTTTAGAGAGCAAGGTGGGCTGCGAGGAGCTGGGCAGCGGAGAAAAAAGGGAGCTTTCGGTAGCGGACGCTATAGCCACACATAGATGCGCAAAGTTTGATAAAAAGGAATATACTTACGATTTTGGGAATGTTTTGGAATATCCTCTTGATGAGTACATCGTGTCGATGGGTGATATGGTGGATGAGGAATATGCGGACGAAATCCCGGATGAGGAGGCCTATGTGCCGGATGACTATTGGAAGCAAAGGGAGGAATAGCTCGGCCTACAGCTACCTGCGAAACCAACAGCTACCTGCGAAACCAGCAGCGAACAGCTGATTTGTAAAAGTATAATATAGAATATAGAAAGTTTGGTGAAAAATGGAAGAAAATAGAAATAGCGATATGCTCGCCAGTTCGGAGGAACGTAGGAAATATAAAAGCGGGCTGATATCGGCGCTGGGCTGCTCCGGGTTTTGGGGCATAATGCCGATTTATTGGCATTTGCTGAGGCCAATCGATTCGGCAGTCATCATTTTTTATAGGATATTGCTGGTGGCTATAGTTTGCTTTGCGGCGGCGCTTTATGTGCATGGCTGGGAGGCTATCAAGGCGCCGCTTCGCCAAAAGGGCGTAAAGCTGAGATATTTTCTGGCGGGGCTTTTGATTACTTTCAACTGGAGCCTGTATATCTGGGCGGTAAATGCGGATTTTGTAATTCAGACCTGTATAGGATATTATCTGGAGCCGCTTATGGTATGCATCTTTGGAGTGATAATTTTCAAGGAAAAGCTTACAGGCTCGAAGGTTTTTGCGCTTGTTTTGGGACTTATCGGACTTATGGTGATGCTCATCGGCTATGGGCAGGCGCCGTTTATAGCGCTCGGTCTGGCGATCTCCTTCTCGTCTTATGCGGCTGTGAAGAAGAATTATCAGATGCCGGCGCTCCTGTCACTCCTATATGAGACGATGTTTTTGGCGCCGATCGCGCTTGCTGTGATCATATATTTGGAGGCAAACGGCCAGGGCGCGCTGGGCGTGGAGGAGTCGTATAAGTATTGGCTTATGATGCTTTGCGGGCTTTTTACGGCATTTCCGCTGGGGCTCTTTTCCTCGGCGGCAAACAAGATTCCGCTGTTTACGCTGGGGCTTACTGAGTATTTGAGTCCGACGCTTGCGCTTATCATAGGTATATATCTTTTCAAGGAGCCGTTTGACGCGATTCAATTTGTGGCCTTTGCGATTATCTGGATCGGCCTTGTGATTTTCTCGGTGGGAGAGTACCGGGAATATAAATCTCAGGCCTAGCCGGATCGGGAAAATGGTGGGCAGAATACTTTTTGTGGAGTCAAGTCGCATCCATAAGGGTCGAAAGATATCCTTTTGCGTCTGAACAGATAAAATAGGCATAGACATGGGCATGAACAT
>CAVHIG010000015.1:0-5126 GCA_963636105.1 Anaerovoracaceae bacterium | reverse complement strand
ACAGAGATAGCAGAGATAGAGATAACAGAGAAAGTATAGAGAAAGAGAAAGTTAAAAAATGAAAAAAAAGGAAGAACTCGGCACACTCAGGGTAGCCCTCATGTATGTCGGGGCTATAATGGGTGCCGGCTTTGCTTCTGGCAGGGAAATCTGGCAATTTTTTGGCGTCTTTGGCGAACAGGCCTATATAGGAGTGCTGCTTGTGGGACTGCTTCTTATAGCAGTAGGCTTCATGACCAGCAAAATCGCGAGGACACTCGGCACAAACGACATGGGACGCGTCATCGTGCCCGGCGGAAATCGCCTTATGACAGAGGCCGTGGGATATTTTATGGCATTTATGCTTTTTACGGTGCTTATCACGATGACCTCCGCGGCCGGAGCCCTTGTAAAACAGCAATTTGGAATAAGTCGCATAATCGGCGGTATAATCATCGTTGTCCTGGCTATAATTACGGTGCTCGGCGATTTTGAAAGAGTTTCGCGAGTCTTTCGCTTTGTCATGCCGATACTTGTAGTGATAGTGGTAGGCTCCTGCCTTTTGATAATTTGTTCTGATATCACAGGAAGCGGTGATACATCGCAGATAGAACCGAGCGCGCTTACTCCGAGCTGGTATTTGGCGGCTTTGCTTTATCTCAGCTTCAATTTGCTGGGGATAGTGCCCATAGTGGCAACGGCGTCGGTAAATGCGAAGGGAGACAGGCAGGCTGTCGCAGGTTCGGTTCTGGGCGGCGTATTTCTGGCATTTTTGGCATTTATACTTGTATCTGCCATGCTCAAGGACGCGAGCTTTTCAAACTCTGTGGATATGCCGATGCTGGGATTATCTGCCAGAATATCCGGACCTGTAAATATTTTATATACGATTACTTTGATGTGCGCGATCTATGCGGCGACTACAAGCAATTATTACGGCTTTACGACGAAATTGAAGGACACACCAAAGAAAAAATGGATTATAATAGTATGTGCATGGATCGGTTTTGCCTTCGGCCTGGTCGGCTTCAGCAATGTTGTGGCGTATATGTTCCCTATTGAAGGCTATCTGGGCATAGCTGTTTTGATTATGGTTGTGGTGAATTTCTTTAGGGTGTGCGTGTTTGGTAAAAGGCAGCAGTGAGCCCCAAAGCTTCAAAGGTAGTTTTAAATGTATAAGTAACAGATTTATTAAAATGTACATATAAGCCAAATATGACGATAAAATATAAAATAACAAGAAAGGGAAAAAATGGACAAAGTGGAAAAACGATTTGATTTTCCTGAATACATTGAATATGTGACTGCGGGAGCAGGCGGGGACACAATGCTGGTATTCGGCAGCGAAAAAACCGCGCTTCACGACTGCGGTATGGCATTTTGCGCGGAAAAGGCAGTGGACAATATCGAAAAAGCATTGGAAAAGCACGGAAGAACCGGGCTTGATTACATACTTTTGAGCCATTCGCACTATGATCATATAGGCGGACTTCCATATATAAAGAAGCGCTGGCCTGAGGCGGTAGTCTGCGGCGCGCAGAAGACAAAGGACGTTTTCGCAAGGCCAAACGCGGTAAAGCTTATGGAAGAGCTTGGCACGGTTGCCAGAGATCTCTATTCTGATTCGAAGAAGCCGATACTTGCGGAGGGCTTTTCCGTGGACAAGGTAGTTGCAGAGGGCGACAAAATTGAGCTTGGCGATAAATATTTTTACGTCCTTGAGACCAAGGGTCACACGGACTGTTCGCTTACATATGTGCTCGAACCGCAAAAAATCATGTTTCTAAGCGAGAGCACGGGCGTATTTGTAAACGAAAATACCGTGAATACTTCCATTCTCAAGGGATATAAGGCTTCTATGCAGTCTGCTGAAAAGTGCAAAAGCTATGGCGCGAGCAGATTGATATCGCCTCATTACGGTCTCATTCCGGAGGAAGTGAGTCCGCGCTATTTTGACCTGTACGCGGAAACGGCCGGGAAGCTGCGCAGTTTCCTCTGCGGCCTTATAAAGCAGGGGCTTACGAGGGAAGAGCTTCTTGCGGCCTTTGAAGAGAAATATTGGAGCGAGAAGCTTGGCCGTGGGCAGCCGAAGCAGGCGTTTTTGGTGAACGCGAAGGCAACCATTGAGATGTTTATAAAGGAGCAGACAGCAGACTGAGATTGCATACCGTAGTCCGCTGAATAGAGCTGTAAGCAGTCAGTGAGTAGCAGTCAGTGAAAGGAAGCTTTTCGGCGGGGCCGAAAAGCAAATGACAATGCTGTGAAAATATGGTAGAGTATAAAAAGAGACAAAACAGATGACAAAAAATAAAAGCAGGAGGAAATATATGGAAAAGGTTGATTTTTTGCCGGTATTGCTGGCAAGTGACATAAATGTGTACAGCATGGCGAGGGCCTTTCACGAGGCCTATGGGATAAAATCCCTTATGGTAGCCAGAGGAAGGGGCGGCATCACGGCCGAATCCAAAATCCTCATGTACAAGGAAGAAAAGGAGCTCGACAGCACCGACGTATTTCTAAAGACAATGGACGACATCTACGAGGAATACGGCAAGGACAAAAGGCTTATCCTGATGGGCTGCGCGGATCACTATGTGCGCCTCATCGTAGAAAACAAGGACAGACTCAAGGAAAAATTTGTAGTGCCTTATTCTGATAAGCCTGTACTCGACAATATCACGCTCAAGGAGACCTTCTACGGGCTTTGCGAAAAATACGGACTCGACTACGCGAAGACGTTTATATACACCCCTGAGATGAATTTCGACTTTGAAATCGACTTCGGCTACCCGGTAGTGCTCAAGGCCTCGGACAGCGTAAAGTACCACAAGCACAAATTCGAAGGTTTCCACAAGGCCTACTTCATAAACAGCAAGGAAGAGCTCGTCGACACGCTCAAGCTGATCTATGCAAACGGCTACGACGATCACATGATTATCCAGGATATGGTACCCGGGGATGATGCTTCCATCTACGACCTGCAGCTCTATGTGGGCAGCGACCATAAGGTCAAGCTCATGAACTTCGGCAACGTGCTTTTGGAGGAGCATACGCCGACCGCCATCGGCAATAACGCCGCGACCATCGTGGATTACAACGAGCCGCTCATGAAGAAGATTCAATACATGATGGAGGACATCGGCTACGAGGGCTTTGCGGACTGCGATATAAAGTACGACTATCGCGACGGCAAGTACAAGATGTTTGAAATCAATATCCGCCAGGGCAGGAGCCATTATCGCGTGACAGGCGGCGGCGACAATATCGCAAAGCTCGTGGTGGACGATTATATCTATCACAAGGACATCCCGACAAAATTTGTAAAGGACAAGTATTTCTGGCATGTGGTTCCGCTGGGAGTTGTATACAAATATGTAAAGGACAAGGACAAGGTGGCTGAGGTCAAGAAGCTTGTCGCCGAGGGAAAGGTGTGCAATTCGACCTATTACAGCAAGGATATGACGCCGAAAAAGTGGATTTATCTCAAGCTGCGCGATTTGAACCAGTTCAAGAAATTCGCGAAGTACTATCCAAAGTAGGAATTTGCTTCGCAAGGGCTCGCCTTTGCGGAAACCGCGAGGGCTTGCGGGCTCTTTGTGTTTTGCGGGTTTCTTATGTTTTGCGGAAACCGCGAGGGCTTTTGCGGGTTCTTCGTGTTTTGCGGAAACTGCGGAGTTTCCGCACCCTAGGGAGACATGCGCAAGGCTAAGTTTGCGATGGAAAAAAGACGTAAAATATTGTATAATCAAAAGTAGGTGCAGGCTGTCTTTTTCATGCTAAGGATTATATGCGCCGTCGAAATTTTTGCCCTTTGGATAGTGTGATGGGGCAAATTTTTACAGATAGAAAATAGCGGAAATGGAGGATTTGGATATTTGAGAATTTTAGCGATCGTTATAGGAATAGCCCTCATGGGGACGGGCGTAGTATGTTTTGCAAATTCGGGACTGCTCTTTATGAGCGTGGCCTTTATTATAGGACTTATCTCGGTCATCGCGGGTCTTACGGGGCTTTGCGCGTATATGTTTGGCTTTGGGGAGATAAAGAAGGAAGCCGGATGGTTCCTTTCGGAGGCAATTATTTCGGTGCTTCTCGGAATAATTATTTTGGCAAATCAGGTATCGACGGATGCCGCTGTGCCATTTGTATTCGGTACATGGACGATGACATCCGGAGTGCTGCGTATTGTGCTTTCGGTGACGCATAGGGATCAGATGGATAGGGAAGAGCTTATACCTACGGCGGCCATGGGTATTTTGGGCACTGTAGCCGGTGTGTATTTCTTCTTCAATTCGATGCTTTTCAATTTTACGGTAATTATCATTGTAGGTGTGTCGATGATGATTTATGGCATAAATATGCTGATTTACGGAATTCTTATGCCTGCGCAAAATGAGACAAAAAAGACAAGGAAGAAAAAGAGATTGAGCGCCTGGGACAAGTGGATGGCTAGCAAGGAAAAGGCGGAGGCAGAAGCTGGGGCCGGGAATGAGGCTGAAGCTGAGCCTGAAGCTGGGGCTGAGGCAGAAGCTGAAGCTGGGGCTGAAACTGAAACTGAAGCTGAAGCCTGAAGCTGGGGCTGAAGCTGAAGCCGGAGTCGAAGGCTCGGCCTACACCTACCTTCGGGACCAAATTGACTTGCACATGGTCCCTCAGGCAGCTTAGGCCTCGCTGCGTATGGAAAACTTGGAGATTATCCCGCAGAGAGAATACGCCTCGCTGCGTATTTGAAAATGTATGATGTTTCAACAAAAAATATTGTAGAAAAGCAGCTAAAATTGCAAAATCTACAATAAATTTAAAAATACAAAATCTATATTTTGCCGTTTTGGCATAATTGTGGTTAGAATTACATATAATGTATTGCACATAATTGCAATTATGTAATTTTTTAGGCTATAATTTCCAGCTTGTGAGGCATATAGACGCATCGGCTTTAAAATTTATTGTAGATTTTCACCGGAAAAGCGAAAAACTACAATAAATCCTCAAATAAGAGAAAGCAGCTTTGTGTTGCCAGGCTGTCATTTCACAGCTGATTTAAAAAAGTATATAATCTCTACACGAGATAGTATTAAAAGAAGTTTTTTATAAAACTATACTTTATCAAATTATTTGTTACAAGGAAGATTTGGGGCGTTAGCTGT
>CAVHIG010000014.1:32543-35353 GCA_963636105.1 Anaerovoracaceae bacterium | reverse complement strand
CTCGAACCCTGGACACCCTGATTAAGAGTCAGGTGCTCTACCAGCTGAGCTAATGATGCATATTTTGTTTTCGTTCTCGGCTTTGTTCTTGTCGGAACATTTAATATAATATCACTTATCCGCTTTCTTGTCAACAACTTTTTTTCGATTTTTTTAAGTTTTTTGACTTTCTATTTCGTTTTGCTGTATCCGCACTGTGTAAAAGCTTTACTACAGCTTTTACATCCGAAATGATAAGCGATATAGACTTTTCTGCGTCGCTCTCAAGCGATAACTTCATTATAATATCAAACTTTCACCCGTTTGTCAATGCTCAAAATGCAAAATTTTAATTTTTTTAATGTCGTCGCCGCTCCCGAAGGATCATCCGCTGACGCAAAAGAAGGTTTTGACCCTTTCAGATCTAAAAAAAGAACCCCTCATCGTACCGGTGAAGGGCTTTGATACAGAGGTCCATGCGCTCATCCTCAAGGGCTTCGACTCGAATGTCGAGGTCCGGCCGCTGTAAATGCTGAAGTTATTGATTCGTCTTTTCGCTGAGCGTCAATGACAGCTCCTTTATTTCGCCGTTTCTCACAACGGTCACCCTTATCTTGTCACCGACCGAGTACTTCTGGATAGTGCTCGTCAAATCCGAAGCGCTCGTAATCTGCGTATCATCGATGTAGTAAATCATGTCGCCCGCCTGAATTCCGGACTTCTTTGCGTTTTCGCCGTCAACGCTCTTTACATATATTCCCAGTGTCCTTACGCCGTAGCTCAGCGCGTACTGTGTAGATGTCAAATCTACAAATGTGATACCCATCGCGACTCTGCCCTTGACATAGCCGTAGTTTACAAGCTGATTCGCTACTTCCTTGACAGTATTGATAGGAATCGCAAAGCCGAGTCCTTCTACGTCCGAGCCGGAGGACTTCGCTACGACCAATCCCACAAGCTCGCCCTTTTCATTGAAAAGTCCGCCGCCGGAATTACCCGGATTTATGGATGCGTCTGTCTGGAGAAGCGTCATTGATTTTCCATCGATTGTAAGCTCTCTGTCGAGTGCGCTGATTATGCCTGCGGTAACGGTGCCGCCCAGCTGTCCGAGTGGGTTTCCGATGGCTACCGCAAGGTCTCCGACTACAAGCTTGTCGCTGTCACCGTAAACCGCGGAGGTAAGTCCGCTTGCGTCGATTTTGATGACCGCGACGTCTGTCTGTGAGTCTGTAGCTACAAGCGTGGCGTCATATTCCGTACCATCCTTGAGCGTAACCTTGATCGTCTTTGCGTCTTCTATAACGTGATTATTTGTGAGGATGTAGCCATCCGCGGATACGATTACACCGGAGCCTGCGCCCTCTGTTACGTATTGCATCATCCATGTGTCTGTGGCAACTGCCTCTGTTCTTATCTCAACCACGGAGTTTGCTGTCATTGCGGCGATCTCGGCGATCGTAAGCTCACTTCCTGTAGCCTTTTGAAGGTTTGTACCCGTGCCGAGTGTGATATTCTTTGCGCCGGAATCATCGGAGGAATTTGAAGCATCTGAAGCATCCGCAACGCTTGTCGCGTCTGTGTCCCCTATTCCGCCTATCAGCGCCGCACCACCTACACCGAATGCCGCCGATAAAATCAGGCAGAATACCAAAATGCAGGCAATGCCCTTCTTCGTGATCACATAAGAATCCTTTATTATCTTTTTCCTGTTCTTGAAGAACTTATGCTGGCTGCCCTTCCCAGGCTCGCCGCCAAAGGCATCACCCGACGCATCTGCCTGACTCGCGCCGTTTCCGCAGCCTATGTCTGTCCTATGTCCGACACTCTCCGCTCTTTCATGTCGAAATTCGTTGTATTCTTCATCATCATGCATATACATAAGAATCTCTCCTTCCTTTCTTACAGCTGTCGGCCACTCACATTAGCCGGTGGCCATCCTCATATCCCATTTCCCTTTTGCAACTATACTGTAACGCTAAAATATGGAGATAATGTGTCAGAAATTTGTGATATATGCATAATGAATTTGTAAATATTTAGATTGTCTTTAGGAAGCTCTTTTTTTCACAGGCTAAAAAAGCTATCCGGAATTTCTAAATCTCCTCTGCAAGCACTGAATTTTTAAGCTTTTCAATATGGCTGGAGGCTGCCTTGCGAGCAAGCAGCGCATCTCCGGCATTTATTGCGTCTATTATCTCCTTGTGCTCGGCAGTCATGATCTCAGGCTGCTTGAAATTTTCGTAATAAATATATCTGAATCTGAGCACAAGCTCCTGAAGCTGTTCTACCATATTGAGCAGAACCTTGTTTGCGGCGGCTTCCACGATCAGTCTGTGAAAACGCGTATCTATGGCGATCATTCTCTCTGTATCGCCGGATTGCAAGGCTTCCTTATACTCCGCGGCTGTTTCGATCAGCTGCGCCTTGCCCTTTTCGTCTATGCGCTCCGCTGCAAAGGCAGCTGCCAGGCCTTCCATATCCTGTCTGACCTCGAGTATATCTATCATATCTTTTCGCGACAACTGCGCTGCGTAGGCGCCCTTTCTGGGTTCTATCGTCACGAGGCCTTCTTTTTCAAGCTTTCTGATAGCCTCACGTATGGGTGTGCGGCTGACGCCAAGGTTTTGGGCAAGCTCTATCTCCATGAGTCTGGTGCCGGGCACAATTTTACCCGTAAGTATTTGTTTTTTCAATTCCTCATAGACAATTTCGCGTAGGGGCTTGTGATTTTGTATATCTATATTCAGCATTTGTTACCTCGTATATGTGTTATTTTGATTGGCTTACCGGCGGATGGCTTGGCCTGCGGATGGCCTCACTTGGATGGCTTG
>CAVHIG010000014.1:0-31866 GCA_963636105.1 Anaerovoracaceae bacterium | reverse complement strand
TCCGGCCGCAACCGGTATCACCTTTCTTATGTCTATCCGAACCTTCCCTCTTCTCGGCCCTTTGCCGCATCCGTTTTTCGCGTCCTGAGCCCGGAGAAGGCCGCCATACTCCTCAATCATAAGCTTTGCGGCCTTGTATGCTATATTTCTTTCGTCAGTCGGCAAATATTTCCTGTTTGTCGAGACTTCTATCCCTATTTCAAAATTCCCCTCGCTCGCTACGCCTTTCCCGCGCGCTCCGCAGGCCCCCGCAGTTTCCGCAATTTCCGCAGTTTCCTGGCCTCGCATACTATCTCCGGCATCATTTCCGTCATACCAGCGCACCAGCACATCGTCAGCAAGCTGCAGCTGCTGCATAATCATACTCACCTCGTGGTAGCCGTTCTCCAAAAGCCCCAGCACATCCAAGCTCAGATTTATCTTTGCATAAGACTTCACTAAAATTCTTTCCATCTTCTTCCCCTAATTCACCACAAAGCGGCTACATCAATCCAAGCTGCTTTGCCTGCTCCGTAAGCTCATCCCTGAAATCCGGATGTGCCAGCGAAATCATCGCCCTCACCCTGTCCTTCATCGTCAAAGCCTTTAAATTTATACAGCCGTACTCAGTCGCGACATATTGCACCATTGAGCGCGGAGTCGTGACAGCAGTCCCCGGCTCAAAATTCAAAACAATCTTGCTCAGCCTCTTGCCATTTTTTATAAAGCTTGAGGTCGTAGCTATGATGGACTTGCCGCCCTCCGAAAGCTGTGAGCCGATGACAAAATCCAGCTGCCCTCCGATTCCGCTATGCTGCTTCCAGCCCACCGATTCAGCGGAGACCTGACCGAGTAGGTCTATGGACATCGCCGAATTTATCGAAATCATTCTCCTGTTTTTCGCGATATTTCTCACATCATTTACAAAGGAAAACGGCCCGCCGTACAAATCGTCGTTGTGATCCATAAATCTATATAATTCATTTGTGCCCATACCGAAGGCAAAGACGCTCTTCCCGTCCAAAAAGCCCTTCCTCGTATTTGTCACATTTCCGTTTTTTATCAAATGCATCATCGAGTCAGAAAACATCTCCGAATGAATGCCGAGGTCGTTTCTCTCCCGAAGGCCCATGCCTATAGCCGCGCCGAGCTTGCCTATTCCAAGCTGTATAGTCGCTCCGTCAGGTATTTCCTTCAGGACGTGTGCGGAAACTGCGAGGAATTCTCCGTCCGCCAGGACTTCCGGTATCTCGCCGAGTTCCTCGTCAATCTCAACAATATAATCTGCCTCAGAAACATGTATCAGACAATCCTTGCCCCGCACATAAGGCGCCCTCGCATTTACCTGCAATATCACAGTCTCTGCCATATTCTTTACATAAGCGTCCAGGCAGAAGCCTGCCGCACCATATGACATATATCCATCCTCATCCGGCGGTGAAACCATCAATATAGCCACATTCGGACGTCCCGTATCGCGTATCCATTGCTCTGCCTCGCTTATCGAAAAGGATGTAAAGTCCACACTGCGCCCGTGCTTACGCGCTCCGCGCTCTCCAAAACCAATAAACGGCGTAGATATTTTGAAGGGATGCTCACCTTCTTCTGTAGAAAGCTTACACACGCGCTGGCCGTTGCTGCTCAAAAGCAAAACATCCTCAAGCTCATGCCTTCGCTCCCAAAGCGCATCCGTCATGCCATAGGCGGTGCTGCTCATAAAGCCCACAAAGACTCTGTCGCCGCTTTTAATCCTTTTCGCCGCCTCACCCGGCGTGCATTTTTTGGATTCATACAAAGCTTTCAAGTCCCTTGCCATACATAAAGCACTCCCCTTATTCGAATCTGTACAATCGTTTTTAAATTCTTCCATTTCTGCCTCCGAAATTTACCACTCCAAACTATGATATACAAAAAGCCCGCAAAAATCAAGCGCCTTTCATCCGGAGCTTACACTCCCTTTGCAAGATTTCAACGTTCTCCGCTATTCCAGAATTTTCAAGCTTTACATAATTCAAATTGTATATTATAATATGCATAATATTTCAAATTCAAGAAGGAGGGGTTAAAATGCCTGACAAAAAAGAACTCTTAAAGGCCGCATTCACACAGGCCGTCGACATTCTGCCACCGGCTACCATGAAGGACAGTATAGAAAAAGCTGTGCTGGCGACAGAGATGAAAGCCTTTGCTCTGGCTAAGGGCATAGAATTTACCGATGAAGAGATAAGCGAAGAGATTGCAAAGGGACTTGCAGACCTTGCAAATGCAAAAGACTATGGCAGACCTGTTGATAGCGCGGCAAAGCCGAGCACGCTTTCCGACCTCTTTCTCAAGGCCGTAGAGCTCTTTCCTCCTGCCATTCTTGATGATGACATAGAGGAAGACGTATTTGCTACAAAAATCAAGGCTCTTGCGGAAGAAGAAAATCTCAAATTCACAGATGAAGAGATAGCAGAAGCCATAGCAGAAGGCCTCAAGGCTCTAAAGCGCATCTCTCAAGACTTCGAAAAATAAAAGACAACCGCCGGTCTCATCAAACCGGCGGTTTTTTCTTATCACCCTACTTACTCGGGTCTTCCTTGACAGGCACAAACTTTGCCTCATTCATAATAGGATGCTGAAGCCTCAGCGCGCCCTTTACCGGGCATTCCATCACGCAGGCTCCGCAATAATAGCACTCGCCCGGATACATTATAATCGGATGCTCGCCCTTATTTACACTCGGCACCAGCACATCCACCTGGCAAATATACGCACAGCGATTGCAGCCTATGCAAAGCGACTCATCATATACCAGAGGTCGCGCACTGCAAGGCACGACAGACGCAAAAAGCTCCTTCTTTTCCATTAGTGCTCACCTCCTATATAATCCTGATTTCTCTTCTCATACTCGGTCTCAAGATCTCCGAAATAACGGTGCGGCACCTCGCCTCTCACCGGCTTTCCGTCCTCAAGCCTGATTGTGATATATTTCTTATCCTCCTCAGGATCCATCTCAGGATAGTCGCTTCTCTCAAAGCAAAGCGGTTTTGAGCTTGATTTTCTCATGAGGCAGGCATTGAGCACCATCTTGGAAACTTCGAGGATGTCGAGCACCTCGTGAGTTCTCATGAGGTCATGAGGGTTTTCAGCGGTGAGCCTAGGTACAAATTCCTTTTCATAGCTTTCAAGAAGGTCGAGACCCTCATTCAAAAGGTCGTCGCACTTTATGCCGCCGCAGTAATTCTGCATAGCCTTGGAAATAGCCATATTGAGCTCCTTCCAGCTTATATCGCCCTCATTGGTGAGCGGTGCATAGAGCCTCTCCTTCTCCTGGGCAATTTCCGCCTCACAAGGCTTGCCCTGCTCTACGCTGCCCGCGTATTTTGCAGCCTTTCTTCCGGCATAATGACCTGTCGCACAGGCAAAACCGCAGCAGTCGGACGCAAAGATCTGATCGCCCGCGGCATAGATACCGTCGATATTTGTCTTCATATCCCAGTCGTGCATGATGCCGCCCGGCGCTCCGAAGAACTGCCTCTCCTGAGCAAGGAAGGCAGCTGACTGCCAGCCCGTGCCATAGCTTTGGAGCATATGCTTTTGCGGGTCGAAGCCGCGCTCCGTATAATTTTGAAGAATAGGAATTTTCGTCTTGCCTTCCTCTCCTACCATCATGCCCCAGATTACCTTTCTCTCGAATTCAGGCATTCTGCTCAGATCTGCATAGAAAGGCAGCTTGTAGCCCTTTTCCATGAGCTGGTCAAATGGCATGGTCTCAGGTCCGCGATATTCGTATTTTGCTTCGTCTATAACGCCGCCCTTCAGGAAGAACTTCTGCCCCGGAGCCGGATAATATCTTTCAGATACAGTCTTGAGCACATTTCCATCTCTGTCAAGGTATGGAATCTCCACGCCTCTTGCGTCCACCATGGTAGCCGCGTACCACGTATTGTGGTTATTTCCCGCGCCATAAGGCGGGAAGCTTCTGCCTGCTGCCGAGAATTCACCCTTTACGGATTTTTCCATCATTGTAAATTCTATGCCGGCCTTGTAGCCCATAGCATGACCGCTTCCTATACTCTGCGGCGGCCTGAATTCGCAAAGGCCTACAAGATCAGGGTTGAAGAGCCATACTCTGGCAGGTCTGGACATCGTGAGCACTGTGGATTTTGCCGTAAATACGCAATATTTTCCCGTGCGCACATTCATTCCGCAAGCGCCTACGCCTCTCTTCTTGCCATCGATGACCGCGGTGAGCAGCGCCGTTGCCTCGGTACGATCATAAATCTTTACACCGAGCCTTTTAAGCTCCTTGTAGAGAGCGGGCTTGAAGGTAGAGCCCCATACTCGCAAGGTAAATTTATTTTTGTAATCATAAGCAAACATCAGCTTTGTCTCATCGTCGCGGAATTCCGCGCCCTTGAACTCATCGTCTGTGTCTCTTACTTTTCCTCCCATTTTTTCCAGGTCTATAAGTCTGTCATAGCCCTCGCGGCACTCGATATAGTGCGCTATGCCGTTGCTGTAATAATCCTGTTCCTCTACATAGGCCTCGGCTATCTCCTTTGCCGTAACCTGCGAGCAAGGATTTGTACATGCAGACTCCCAGTGGTCAAAGCCCGTACCCGCAGAGCCGCTTCTTTCAGTCGCGCCCTTTTCTACGAGAATTACAGATTTTCCTTCCTTTGCCGCTGCTATGGCTGCAAAGCATCCGGCAAGACCGCCGCCCAGGACAAGGACATCTGCCTCGTCGCGGAGCTCTTGCCCGATTTCATTTTCATACGGCCATTTATATCTCTCCATTACGCTTTCCTTTCTCTTTTGTTTACAAAACCGCCTTTAGGCAAGCCACATAGTGACCCTTTTCAACCTCCGCAAACGGAATATCCTGCTTTGTGCATTCCTCGCTCGCGTATGGACAGCGCGCCGCAAAACGGCAGCCCGGCTTTGGATTTATCGGATTTGTGACCTCGCCCTTTATGAGCTGAGGCTTCTTATTTCTCATGCTTATATTCGGCACAGGTATAGCCGACAAAAGCGCCTTTGTATACGGATGTACCGGATTTTTAAAGAGGCCCTTGCTGTCGCAATACTCCACGCACTTTCCGAGGTACATTACTGCTATCTGATTTGAGATATGCCTTACTACCGAAAGATCATGCGTGATAAACATATATGTAAGGTTTCTCTCCTCCTGAAGATCCATGAGAAGATTCAGGATTTGTGCCTGTATGGAAACGTCGAGGGCTGATACCGGCTCGTCGCATACGATAAAGCGAGGGTTTAGCGCGAGTGCGCGCGCCACTCCGATTCTCTGGCGGCGTCCGCCGTCAAGCTCGTGCGGATATGCGCCCGAAAGTCTTGCCGCAAGACCTACCGTATCCATAAGCTCCGCTACCTGCTCATATACATCGGCCTTATCCTTATGCTGTCCGGAAATCAAAATAGGCTCTGCTATCAGCTCCTGCACACTCATTCGCGGATTCAGGCTGGAGTAAGGATCCTGGAATATCATCTGCATATCGCGGCGCACCCTTGCAAGCTCCTTGGATTTGCAATGTGTGATGTCCTTGCCGTCAAAGAGTATCGTACCGGAAGTAGGCTCATGAAGTCTCAAAATAGTGCGGCCGAGTGTGGATTTTCCGCAGCCCGACTCGCCTACAACCCCAAGCGTCTCACCTTCATTTATATTCAGTGTGATTCCGTCCACGGCATGCAGCTTTGCCGTCTTGCTTATCTCAAAATACTTTGTAAGCTCTTTCAATTCTATCAAGGAATGGCTCATGCCTGCACCTCCTTGTCTTTAGAAATATCATCATAAAGGAAACATCTTATCTGCAAGCCGTCCACATCCTGCATATCAGGATGACACTCACGGCAGCGATCGCTCGCGTGAGGACATCTCGGTGAGAATGCGCAGCCCTTAGGCAGGTTTGTAGGATCAGGCATCATGCCGTCTATAGGATGAAGTCTCTTCTCATCAAGCTCCAGATTTGGAATTGAATTGAAAAGTCCCACCGTGTAAGGATGATGCTTGTCTCCCGTAAATATCTGTTCTACACTGCCATGTTCTATGATCTCGCCGGCATACATTACCGCTACCTGGTCGCAGGTCTGAGCCACTATGCCGAGGTCATGAGTGATCATGATCATAGCTGTATCCATTTTTTGCTTCAAATCTATCATCATCGCCAGCACCTGAGCCTGAATCGTCACATCAAGCGCCGTCGTAGGCTCGTCGGCTATGAGGAGCATAGGATTGCACGCGAGAGCCATCGCAATTACCACACGCTGCTTCATACCGCCGGAAAACTGATGCGGATAGTCATTCTTACGACTCGCCATGATGCCTACCATCTCGAGCACCTCATCTACACGAGCTTCAAGCTCTGCGCGGGTATGTCCCTCATTGTGCATCAAAAGCGCTTCCAATATCTGATCGCCTACGGTAAGCACAGGATTCAGAGCTGTCATCGGATCCTGGAAAATCATGGAGATTTTTTCTCCGCGGATCGCCTGCATATGATGATTATCGAGGTAAAGCGGCATGTTTTCTACATCTGTGTCATCGCTCTTTCCCTTCTTTTTTACTGGACGTGCCACATCCTTTAGCTCATCGCCCTTGCGTACCGCAAGTATATCCTGTCCGTCAAATTTTATAGAGCCTGTATTTGTGCGGGCTGTACGCTCCGGCAGCAAGCCCATTATGGCAAGTGCGGTGGTCGTCTTTCCTGCGCCCGTCTCGCCCACAAGGCCGAGAGTCTCACCCTTGGCAAGACTCAGGCTTACGCCGTTTACGGCATGGACCGTCTCAAGGTCTGTTTTAAAATCGATCTGCAGATCGCGGATTTCAAGTAATTTTTCGCTCATCTGTCATCCCTCCTCTTAGTCCTTCAGCTTCGGATCCAGCGCGTCGCGAAGTCCGTCGCCGGCAAGGTTGAAGCTAAGTGCGGCTATTACGATAAATATGCCCGGTATATAGAGCAGATGCGGCGCCGTAAACATATAGGTCTTCGCATCTGACAGGAGCGCGCCCCACTCAGGTGCAGGCGGCTGTACGCCGAGTGACAGGAAGGAAAGTCCTGCCGCGGAGAGTATCATATTTGCTACATTCATTGTGGTAGTTACGATGATAGGTCCGAGCGCGTTTGGTATTACATAGCGCAAAATTATTCGCATATCGCTGGCTCCGTACGACCTAGCCGCTTCTATGTAGTCTTCGTCTACTACACCCAGTACTACCGAGCGCACCAGACGCAGCATGCTGGGGACGCAAGATATCGTAATCGCTATGAGAAGGTTTCTGAGGCTTCCCCCGAGAGCCGCTACTACGGCAAGGCTCAGCAGGATAGGAGGTACAGTCATGACTACATCGGTCAGTCTCATGATGATATTATCCACCTTGCCGCCGTAATAAGCCGCGATCGCTCCGAGGAGGCCGCCTATTACGAGCGCGAGTACGCTTGTCGAAATTCCTATGAGAAGTGAATATCTTGAGCCGTGCATTATACGCGCAAAGAGGTCGCGTCCCAGCTCATCCGTACCGAACCAATGCTCGGCGGACGGTGAGGCCAGACGGTCGGCGCTCTGCGCTATAGCATTTTCATAAGGTGTGATTACATCCGCAAATATAGCGATCGCGAGTACAAAGATCAACAGCACCAGGCCCAGCATCGCGGTCTTGCTCTTGCGGAAACGGCGCCAGATCTCCTTCGCCTGATTGGTTTTCTTGCTCTTTTTGCGGGTCTTGTTTTCGTTTTCGTTCATTTTCAGTCACCTCCCAATCAAGCCTTATACTTCGCCTTGATACGCGGGTCGATATATGCGTACAAGATATCTACCACAAGCATTACAAGGCAGAAGAGCACTGCAAGGAACATCGTAGCCGCCATTACTATAGGCGTATCCTTTTGGCGTATGGATTCTACAATCAGCATACCTACGCCCGGCATACCGAATACCGTTTCGATGATAACGGCGCCGCCGAGGCTGCCTCCGAAGTTCATGCCCATGGATGTGATTACAGGCAAAAGCGCATTGCGAAGCGCATGCTTCCAGATAACCTTCTTTTCAGGCACGCCCTTGCTTCTTGCCGTGCGGATATAATCCTGACGTATAGTCTCAAGCATGGTAGATCTTGTAAGTCGCATTTCACTGGCAGCCGCGCCGAGAGAAAGCGTTACAACAGGCAGGATGAAGCCCTTCCAGGTATCTACTCCTCCAAACGGGAGCCAGCCGAGCTTCAGCGCAAAGAGTACCATCAGCATAAGTCCGAGCCAGAATCCGGGCATTGCAGACAGAAGCATAGCAAGTGTTGTGAGAGTAGTATCGAGTGCTGAATATTGCTTTACAGCGGATATAATGCCGAGCACGATGCCGAGGATGGAGCTTAGGATCATTGACCAAAGCGCCAGCTGGAATGTGGTCGGGAATCTTGCGAGGATGGAATCGAATACCGGCTTTCCGCTTCTGTATGACTCACCAAAGTCGAAGTGGAGCACAATGTTCTTTATATAATTGAAGAACTGCTCAAAGAAAGGCAGGTCAGCTCCCAGCCTGTGATTCAATGCGGCGATATCCTCCGGTTTTGCGGTGATGCCCAGAATCAATGTGCCGGGGTCACCTGGGGTCAGATACATGATTGCGAATACTAAAAAAACTGCCCCAAATAAAACAGGAATCGTCAGGAGTATACGTTTGATTACATATTTATACATTTTTCGCCTCCTTGTTGACTTGCCGAAAATCAGCGGTTTTTCTGGCATCGCAGACATAATCTGCTGTCCCTGCCTCATTTCAGCCCTTTATTATCTTAAAAGATACATTATTTTGCAAACTTTGTCAATTGTTTTGCAAAATTTCAGCTTGTAAATTTTGCAAAATTCTAAAAATTGTGTTGCAAAATATTTATGGATTTGATAAGATGTTATCGATAAAAGAATGTACGCAGGGTACAATGTACGGATAGTACAGAGAGGAGACCAAGACAATGGCAAATTTTGACTTACTCAAGGAACTGACTCAGGCCTGGGGCGTAGCAGGACGTGAAAAGAATGTCCGCGCTATCGTGCTCCGCGAGCTTGAAGGATATGTAGATGATTGCTATGTAGATAATATCGGAAATGTAATCGCTGTAAAGCACGGCAAGGGCGGCGGCAAAAAGATCATGCTCTCTGCTCACATGGATGAAATCGGAATGCAGGTCAAGAAAATAGAGTCTGACGGCCGTATAAAATGCTACAGCGTAGGCTGGGTATGGACCTCCGCGCTCTACAATGACCAGGTTGTATTCCAAAATGGCGTGGTAGGCGTTGTGGGCTGCGACGGACCTGTGGAAGAGGCCAAGAATCAGGCCGGAAAGCTCTACATTGATATAGGTACCACAAGCAAGGAAGATACCGAAAAGTACGTAAAGGTCGGAGATTATTGCGGATTTATAGGACCATGGTATGAGCTGCAAAACGGCCGTATCAGCGCAAAGACCTTCGACAACAGAGTAGGCTGCTTCCTGCTTTTAGAGGCCGCAAAGCTCAATAAGGGCGAGGGTCCAAATGATATATACTATGTATTTTCCGTTCAGGAAGAGGTCGGCTGTCGCGGTGCTCAGACAGCGGCGTATCAGGTGCACCCGGATATCGGCATAAGCGTCGACGTTACCCCTGACCACGCGTATCCTTGCGATCTTGAAGGCTGCAACGCCGTAGGCGAGGGTATAAGCGTAACTCTGGGCGATCCGAGCGCGATGCTCGATGAGGATCTCGTAAATGAGATGCTGGCATGCTGCGAAGAGAATGGCATAAAATACCAGAGAGGCGTAATGGATCGCGGCGGCACAGACGCAAGCTCCATGAATCTGAGCCGTGAGGGTGTGCGCGTAGCCGGCATAGCCATTGTAGACCGCTATCCGCACAGCAAGTGCTCCGTAATTTCAAAGGACGATGTGCTTGCGGGTATTGAGCTTATTGATAAATATACTCACCGCACCTTCAATTTTTAGTTATTTTGCCCTAGGCACTTGCACGGGGCTAAAATATAGAATTTATACTTAAATGAAGAAAGTATTTAGGAGGAAAGCAAATGAAAAAGATTCTTGCAGTGCTTCTGTCCCTTACTATGATCCTTGGACTCGTAGCATGCGGCGGCAGCACAGAAGGCGATAGCGATTCAGGCGAGGCAAAGGATACTCTCACAATCGCTATAGATGCGGATTATCAGACTCTGCATCCTGCAAATTGGACTACTACTATTGAAAAGCGTATCATAGACCAGATATATGATACACTCATCCGTAAGGATTTCGACAACAACGACGAGATCGTAGGAAGCCTTGCTGAAAGCTGGGAAATCAGTGATGACGCATGCTGCTACACCTTCCATCTTCGTGACGATGTAAGCTTCCATGATGGCACTCCGCTGACTGCAGAGGATGTTGTCTTCAGTATGGATCTTTGCGCTGCTTCTGAGGCTCAATCCGGAAACATCGACGGCTATGACCACGCTGAGGCAGTTGATGAGCACACTGTAAAGATTTATACTATTTCACCTTTCTCACCTTTCCTGAACAACCTCACACAGGTAATCATCGCCTCAAAGTCTTACTATGAGTCAGCAGGCGAGGATGCTTTCGCGCAGGAGCCGGTAGGCTGCGGACCTTATAAGTTTGTAAGCCACAGCGAGGGAGACAAGGTCGTTTTGGAAGCCTATGATAATTATTATCTCGGCGAGGCTGCTATAAAGAATGTAACCTTCAAGGTTATCTCAGATATGTCATCTATGTCCATAGGACTTCAGTCCGGAGGTATAGACCTTGCTGAGATTGAGGCGCCTATACGCTCTACTCTCGAAGCTGCAGACGGCATCACTATCGAGACAGCAGAGCAGACTACATTTGCCTTTGTAGCTATGAATACTGAGAAAGAGCCTTTCAACAACGTAAAATTCCGTCAGGCTGTAAACTATGCTCTTGACCGTCAATCACTTATAGATACTGTAATGGATGGTGGAGCTGAGGAGAATTCAAACCTGCTCACAAAGGGCCGTTTTGGTTACAGCGATGATCAGTTCCAGTATACTTATGATGTAGAAAAGGCAAAGTCACTTCTTGCTGAATGCGGATATGCAGACGGCTTCGACCTCGGCACTATGGTAGTAGCTGACCAGTACAAGCTGCTTGCGCAGGCTGTTCAGGAGCAGCTCAAGGCAGTAGGTCTCACTTGTGAGCTTGAGATTCTCGAGTTCAATGCATACCTCAATAAGCTCGGTCAGGGCGACTACACTATCACTTGCCTGCAGATGTGCCTCGACGGCGATACTCAAAATGTAGCAATGGCTGTTACAAAGGACTACATCGGCATGGCAAACAACTCACGCTGGTATGATGATAAGGTAGAGGCATGGTTTGATGAAGCAGTGACTACAGTTGATGAGAACGATCGTGCTGAGCTTTACAACGAGGTATTCTCTTACATTCAGGAGCAGGCTGTATATGCTGTACTCTACAACCCAATCATGCTCTATGCACACACTGACGCACTCTCCATGCACACTCTTTCTTTGGAGGGCGATTATTACATCTACTACTTCAGCTGGAATTAGTATTTGAAACTTGTTTATGGAGGTCGCACCCTTGGGCGCGGCCTCCATTTTTTGTTGCATGTTCACAATTTTGTGTAGGAATTTTGTTTGTATTTGCAAAGTTTTGTAAAAATTTGTTGCAATATTCAGTATGATTTGATAAAATAGAGCTATAAATTTAGTGCGCTTAGCATTTATCAGGAATTACTTTCAAGGAGGAGGAAAGAAAGATGAAAAAAATTCTTGCCTTGATACTGTCATTTGCTATGATATTTGGACTTGTAGCCTGCGGAAGCAGCACTGATACAGACTCTGAGTCTACTGAAGCAAAGGATAGCATCACAATCGCGATCGATGCGGATTATCAGACACTGCATCCCGCAAATTGGACTACTACTATTGAAAAGCGTATAGACGACCAGATCTATGATCCACTTGTACGTCATGACTTTGAAAATGACGGTGAGCTTGTAGGTGTCATAGCAGAGAGCTGGGAAGTCAGCGATGATGCCTGCTGCTATACCTTCCATCTCCGTGATGGTATCACATTCCACAATGGCACTCCACTGACCGCGGAGGACGTAGAATTCAGTATCGAGCTCTATGCCGCATCTGAGGCTCAATCAGGAGATGTACAGGGCTATGATCATTGCGTAGTTGTAGACGAGCAGACTATAGAAGTATATACTACTTCACCTTTCTCACCGTTCCTAAACAACCTCACTCTGGTAAACATTTCTTCAAAGGATTACTATGAGACAGCAGGCGAGGACGCATTTGCTCAGGAACCTATAGGCTGCGGACCTTATAAGTTTGTAAGCCACAGCGAAGGCGACAAGGTAGTTTTGGAAGCTTATGAGGATTATTATCAGGGCGCCGCTTCCATAAAGAATGTTACATTCAAGATTATATCCGATATGTCATCGATGTCTATAGGCCTTCAGTCCGGCGGTATCGATTTTGCTGAGATCGAAGCTCCTATCCGTGAGACTCTCGAAGCAGCGGACGGCATCACTATCGAGACAGCAGAGCAGACTACATTTGCTTTCGTAGCTATGAATACAGAAAAAGAGCCATACAACAATCCGACTTTCCGTCAGGCTGTAAACTACGCTCTTGATCGTCAATCACTCATCGATACAGTAATGGACGGCGCTGCAGAAGAGAATTCAAACCTTCTCGCAAAGAGCCGTTTCGGATACAGCGATGAGCAGCCACAGTATACTTATGACGTAGAAAAGGCCAAGTCACTCCTTGCGGAATGCGGCTATGCTGACGGCTATGACATGGGGACTATGGTTGTAGCTGACCAGTACAAGCTCCTTGCTCAGGCTATTCAGGAACAGCTCAAGGCAGTAGGACTTACCTGTGAGCTTGAGATTCTCGAGTTCAATGCTTACCTCAACAAGCTCGGCCAGGGCGACTTTACGATTACTTGCCTGCAGATGAGCCTTGAGGGAGATACTCAGAATGTTGCTATGGCTGTTACAAAGGATTACATCGGCATGGCAAACAATTCACGCTGGTATGATGATCAGGTAGATGCCTGGTTTGAAGAAGCCGTAGCTACTGTAGATGAAGACGCTCGTGCCGAGCTCTACAATACAATATTCTCCTACATTCAGGAGCAGGCTGTATATGCAGTAGTTTATAATCCGATTATGCTCTATGCTCATAATTCAGATTTGACTATTCATCAGCTTCCGCTTGAAGGTGACTATCGAGTATACTACTTCCATTGGTAGTGCAAAATATCTTACCCCAGGGGGCTGCGCACAAAAGGTGCGCAGCCCCTTTGTTATTGCAAATTATATAAAATATCAGGGAATGTTATACAGTTTATTGTCAATCGGAGAGTTTTATGGTATAATGTCCGCATAGGAAAGTCTGAAATTGCGGACATTATAGGTGATTTTATTTGCCGCGCCAGATATTTGCCCTCTGATAATCTGAACTGGGCAAAAAGGCGCATGGCAGATTATACCATAACCTTGTGTTATGGTATAATAATCGCATTGAATAGCTTCTAGTTGCGATTATTATATAGATCAAGGAAGCTTTGGGGTGGTAGCTGTCAAAGGCCATTGCGGCGAGGCGAGCTTAGCTGTCTTTTGCGAGGAGCACCAGGCCGAAGACAGTTTTAACCCCAAAGCTTCAAATGTAGTTTCAAAAAATAATAACAGGGGGAAGTCTTTATGGCAGGAAAAACACTCTCAGAGCAGATTTATGATGAGCTATACCATGATATTACGGATCAGCGCTTGCAATCCGGTCAAAAGCTCACTTTGAGCATGCTTAAGGAGCGCTTTCAAGTGAGTCATACACCTATACGCGAGGCTCTCATGCGCCTTTCTGAAAATGGCCTTGTGACATATTACTCGAATTGCGGCGTCACGGTTATAAAGCTTGAGCAAAAGGATATCGAAGAGCTCTATCAATTCGCCGCGGAGATGGATGCGATGGCCATATACTTTTGTGCAAATGCCTCGAATCATATGCCGCTTATCATGGAGCTTCAGGAGATTATAGAAGAGGGAAATTCCGCCCTTGAAGCCGGTGATTTCGCAAGATGGAAGCAGTCCTCAGACCGCTTCCATGAGGCCTTCTATCACCACGCAAATAATTACTATCTTGACAAGACAGCCGAGAGACTGCGTGCAAGACTTGAGCTTATGTCCTGCATGTACTATGATGAAAAGACAGTGAAAAAAATACATGAGGGTCACACCGCCATGTATGAGCTTGTCTGCGAGGGCAAGTTCTCAGCAGCCGCCACAAAGATGAAAAAGCATCTGCAAGTGGACATGGTCTACGCCATAAAAGCATACAAAGCGAAAAACGCCTGACCGGCGCCGTTTCCGCATCCTCGCGCAGCAGACAGTAAAGCAAATAAAAAACTCCTTACAAGCTATCATAAGTGTAAGGAGTTTTATTTTTAGTGCTTTCCGGTATATGCCCTGCGGCTTATACCAGCTCGAGGAATACAACCTCAGCGCAGTCGCCCTGTCTAGGTCCGAGCTTGAGGATTCTTGTATATCCGCCGTTTCTCTCTGCGTACTTCGGAGCTATCTCATCGAATAACTTCTTTACTACGTCTTCGTCATAAATGTAAGCAAGAGCCTGTCTCTTTGCGTGCAGGTCGTTGCGTTTTGCAAGCGTAATCAGCTTTTCTGCTTCTTTTCTGGCTTCCTTTGCTCTGCAATCTGTAGTCTGAATTCTTCCGTTTCTGAAAAGATCAGTTACGATATTTCTCAGCATTGCTTTTCTGTGAGCTGTAGGTCTGCCCAGTTTTCTATATCCTGGCATTGCTGTAATCTCCTTTCATAAGTGTCGATCAATTTTTATCAATCATCGCTGGGTCTAAGTGAAAGACCGAGCTCTTCTAATTTGTGCTTTACTTCGTCAAGCGACTTCTTGCCGAGGTTTCTTACCTTCATCATATCGTCCTCGGAGCGATGTGTAAGCTCCTCTACGGTATTGATGGAAGCGCGCTTCAGGCAGTTGAAGGAACGTACCGAAAGTTCCAGCTCCTCGATCGTCATCTCCAGAGCCTTCTCCTTCTGATCCTCTTCCTTTTCTACCATGATTTCCATGCCCTCGGTAGAATCCGTAAGCTCGATAAACAGGTTCAGATGCTCCTGCATTATCTTTGCGCCTATGGACACGCCCTCGTCCGGTCTTATAGACCCGTCAGTCCATATTTCCAGAACCAGTCTGTCATAGTCTGTCACCTGACCAACTCTGGTATTTTCAACCGTAAAGTTGACCTTTCTTACCGGTGTGTAGATGGAATCTACAGGAATCACCGCAATTGGCGTGTTTTCCGTCTTATTTTGGTCAGCCGGAACATATCCTCTGCCTCTTGCGAGATTGATTTCCATCACCAGCGTAGCGTTTTCCTCAAGAGTCGCTATATGCAGCTCAGGATTGAATATCTCCATCTCAGCATCGCCGATGATATCAGCTGCCGTGACTTCCATAGGTCCTACCGCATTTATAATAACTCTTTTGGTGTCCTCACCGTTTAACCTTACCGCGAGCTTTTTAAGATTCAGGATTATCTCCGTAACATCTTCTTTTACTCCCGGAATTGTTGAAAACTCATGAAGTATTCCGTCGATTTTAATTGATGTAACTGCCGCGCCCGGAAGTGAGCTCAAAAGAATTCTTCTGAGGCAATTTCCAAGCGTTGTACCGTAGCCTCTTTCCAGAGGCTCAACTACGAATTTTCCGTAATTGGCATCGGTATCCGAAAACGTACATTCTATTGTTGGTTTTTCGATCTCGATCACTAAAAAACCCTCCTTTTCCCTTCCAATTTTGTAGGCCGTATCTTCCGGCCACCCGTCGGGGCACATACAGCCGTAGGAGGCCGCCGAATAAGGACTTTTGCGTCTTTACCCGGCTCTTCCCTAAGCTATATTACTTGGAATACAACTCGACGATAAGATGTTCTGCTATAGGAGTATCTATATCTTCTCTCTTTGGCAGAGCAAGTACTTTTCCTTCAAGCTTTTCAACGTCAACGCTTACCCATGAAGGAACGCTGATTGACATATCCTTGATCTCCTTGAACTTAGGAGAATTTGTGCTCTTTTCCTTGATCTTGATCACATCGCCGGCCTTTACTTCGTAGGAAGGAATGTCTACCTTCTTACCATTTACTGTAAAGTGACCGTGTGTAACAAGCTGTCTTGCTTCCTTTCTGGAAGAAGCAAAACCGAGTCTGAATACTACGTTGTCGAGTCTTGACTCGAGGAGGATAAGGAGGTTTTCACCTGTGATACCCTTCTTTCTCGCAGCCTTGTCAAACAGATTTCTGAACTGAGTCTCCTGAAGTCCATAGAATCTCTTTGCCTTCTGCTTCTCTCTGAGCTGAAGTCCGTAGTCGGACATCTTCTTTCTTTTCTGACCATGCTGACCCGGAGCGTAATTTCTCTTCTCTAAAGCGCACTTTGCGCAATAGCATCTTTCGCCCTTCAAGAAAAGCTTCTGGCCTTCTCTTCTGCATAATCTGCAGCTAGCGTCTGTATATCTTGCCATTCCATTACTCTCCTTTCACTAAACTCTTCTTCTCTTTGGTGGTCTGCAGCCGTTATGAGGAATCGGTGTGATATCCTTGATAAGGGTGATTTCAAGACCTGCAGCCTGAAGTGCTCTGATAGCGGCTTCTCTGCCGGAACCAGGACCCTTTACATATACTTCTACAGTCTTCAGACCATGCTCCATAGCAGCCTTTGCAGCTTCTTCTGCTGCTGACTGTGCCGCAAACGGCGTGGATTTTCTGGAACCCTTGAATCCGAGGGAGCCAGCGCTGGACCAGGAAAGTGCGTTTCCGCTCATATCAGTCAACGTTACAAGTGTGTTGTTGAAGGTGGACTGGATATGTGCCTGGCCTTTTTCGATGTTTTTACGTTCTTTTCTCTTTTTTCTAACTGCTTTTTTTACAGCTTTAGCCATTTCATCCTACCTCCTTACTTCGTTGCTTTTTTCTTTCTGCCAACAGTCTTCTTTGGACCCTTACGAGTTCTGGCATTTGTCTTTGTGCCCTGACCTCTTACAGGAAGTCCTCTTCTGTGTCTGATGCCTCTGTAGCATCCGATTTCCATGAGTCTCTTGATATTCATGGAAACTTCTCTTCTGAGGTCACCTTCTACAATGTACTCAGTGTCAATAATCTTTCTTATTGCACCGGCTTCATCCTCTGTAAGATCTTTTACTCTGGTATCAGGGTTTACTCCTGCCTTCTCTAAGATCGCAAGTGACGTTGGTCTTCCAATACCGTAGATGTATGTCAGACCGATTTCTACTCTTTTGTCTCTCGGTAAATCGACACCGGCTATACGAGCCATATTTTCCATCCTTTCTCTCACGCATACTCCGCCTCCGCAGGCGATATCATCTGCATGAATGCTAAAAAATTTTATCTAAATTGTTTGATTAAATCAACCCTGCTTCTGCTTGTGCTTAGGATTTTCACAGATCACCATAACTTTTCCGTTTCTCTTGATGATCTTGCACTTTTCGCAGATAGGTTTTACTGAAGCTCTCACTTTCATTTTATAAACCTCCTATACATCTTAGCGAAAAGGTTCGCTATTTGTCTCTCCAAGTAATCCTTCCGCGAGTCAGGTCATATGGAGAAAGCTCCACCTTTACCTTATCACCCGGTAGGATCCTTATGAAGTTCATTCTGATTTTTCCCGAAATGTGTGCGAGTACCTCGTATCCGTTTTCGAGCTTCACCTTAAACATTGCGTTTGGCTGCGCATCTACTACGGTTCCAAGTACCTCAATGACGTCCTTTTTCGCCATAAATGCATCTCCCTTTCCTTTACAAGGTAAGCAGCTCTGGCTCACCATCAGTTATAACAACAGTATTTTCATAATGAGCCGCAAGCTTTCCATCCACCGTTACGGTAGTCCAGTCATCCAGCAGGACATCTACTTCGTAGTCTCCTTGGCAAATCATAGGTTCTATCGCAAAGACCATGCCTTTTGCCAGCCGCGGGCCTCTGCCTGGCTTTCCATAATTTGGGATTTGCGGATCTTCATGCATTTGTCTGCCGACTCCATGTCCGACAAAGTCTCTGACTACAGAGAAGCCTTCACCCTCCGCCTTCACCTGAATGGCGTGAGAGATGTCGGAAAGTCTGTTGCCGACCTTACAATACTTGAGTCCTTCAAAGAAGCTTTCCCTTGTCACCCTTATCAGGCGGGCAGCCTCATCGCTTATCTTTCCTACAGGATAAGTCCTCGCCGCGTCGCTCACGTAGCCCTTATAGGTGCTTCCTATGTCGACACTGACTATATCACCCTCCCTAAGGATCGTCTTTGCATCCGGTATACCGTGTACAACTACATCATTTACCGATATACAGGAGGCAGCGGGGAATCCACAATAACCTTTAAAGGTCGGAATCATCTTATGCTTTCTGATAGTCTTTTCTATGAATTCATTTACTTCCAAAGTGGACATACCAGGCTTGATAAAATTCTCAAGCTCATGAAGAATGTATCCCGTCACTTTCCCGGATTCTCTCATTATGTCTATCTCTTGTTCTGATTTGATAATGATCATGCTTACGCTCCTAAAGTCTTTACGATTTCGGCGAAAACATCGTCAAGCTCCGCGCTTCCGTCAATATGTACTATATTTCCGGCCTTTTCGTAGTAATCTACGAGAGGCATCGTCTGAGCTTCATAAACTTCTATTCTGTTCTTTACAGTTGCCTCGGTATCGTCAGCTCTCTGGTAAAGCTCACCACCGCAGCTGTCGCATACGCCTTCCTTAGCAGGCGGCATATTCACTACGTGATAAGTCGCTCCGCAAGCCTTGCATACTCTTCTGCCTATGATTCTTGCAAGAAGAATGCTCTTTTCAACTTCGATATCGAGTACACTGTCGATCTTCATGCCATGCTTTGCCAGGAACTCATCAAGCTTTTCTGCCTGATATACAGTTCTCGGAAAACCATCCAGCATAAAGCCGGCCTTGCAATCATCCTCAAGAAGTCTTGCCGTAGCGATCTCAATAACGAGGTCGTCAGGGACGAGCTCGCCCTTGTCCATGTAGGCCTTTGCCTTAAGGCCGAGCTCTGTACCTTCTTTAATATTCTTTCTGAATATATCTCCGGTTGAAATCTGAGGAATGCCGTATTTAGCGGTTATTCTCGCCGCCTGAGTGCCCTTGCCGGCACCCGGAGGGCCAAGTAAAATTATATTCATATCTTTCCTCCTCTATTTCAAGAAGCCTTCGTAATTTCTCATTACCATCTGGTTTTCAAGCTGCTTCATTGTTTCGAGCGCTACGCCGACAACGATCAGAAGTGATGTGCCGCCGAATCTGAAGTCCAGAGTTGTGAAATTGCTGATGATATAAGGCATAGTCGAGATAACTGCCAGGAAGATAGCTCCCACAAAGGTAATTCTTGTCATTACCTTGTTTAAATATTCAGTAGTAGCTCTTCCCGGTCTGATACCCGGAATAAATCCGCCATTTGCCTTCATGTTTGCTGATACTTCAGCAGGATTGAAGGTAACTGCTGTGTAGAAATATGTGAAGAAGAATGTCAATAAGATATTCAATACCACATAGATCCATACGCCCGGCTGTCCATAAGGTGACAGCCACTTTGTAACCCACTCAGTATATGACGAATTTGAGAAGAAATAAGTGATCGTAAGTGGGAATTGCAAGAGTGAAAGGGAGAAGATTACCGGAATAACTCCTGCCTGATTTACTCTGAGCGGAATGTGCGTGGACTGGCCACCGTACATTTTTCTGCCCACTACTCTCTTTGCGTACTGTACAGGGATTCTTCTCTGTCCCTGCTGAATTTCGATGATACCTATGATAACCGCAAGTGCGAAGATGAGGAATACCAGGATTGTGATGATTCCTGTCTCTCCAGCCTGTATGCTGACCCATGTTGTATGGATAGCAGACGGTACTCTTGAAATTATACCACCGAAGATTATAAGTGAAATACCGTTTCCGATACCGTGTTCGTTGATTTGTTCGCCGAGCCACATCAGGAACGCTGTACCTGCGGATAATACAAGCACGATGACAGCAACGTGGAAAAAGTCGCTGTTTATAAGAGCCTTCCTGAACATACCTACAGCCAAGCCTATAGCCTGGATGAAAGCAAGTACGACTGTCAAATAACGAGTATATTGAGCAATTTTTTTCTTACCCTCTTCGCCTTCTTTTGCAAGTCTCTCAAGTGCGGGAATGGCAATGGTCAAAAGCTGCAATATAATTGATGCTGTGATATACGGAGTAATACTCAAAGCAAATATTGTAAAGTTGCTGAAGGATCCTCCGGAGAACAGATCAAACAATGCGAACAGTCCCGTTCCGCCGTTAAATACCGAATCGAGAACAGCTCTGTCGATACCGGGCACCGGTATGTTGGAGCCGATTCTGAAAACCACAAGCATGAGCAAAGTAAAGATGATTTTCTTTCTTATGTCTGCGACTTTCCAGGCCTGACCAATTGTTTTAAACATTCCCATACTAGATCACCTCTGCCTTTCCTCCCGCAGACTCGATCTTTTCTATTGCTGTTTTGCTAAATTTGTGAGCCTGAACGGTTATGTTCTTTTCCAAGTTTCCTTCACCAAGGACCTTCACGCCGTCCTTAACCTGCTTGAGTAATCCTGCTTCCTTCAAAAGCTCAGGAGTTACAACAGTACCGGCCTCAAATTTGTTTAAATCACTTACATTTATAATGGAGTACTCTGTGCCCCAGATATTTGTAAAGCCTCTCTTAGGCAATCTTCTGTAAAGAGGCATCTGGCCACCTTCGAAGCCCAGTCTTACGCCGCCGCCGGATCTTGAGTTCTGACCGTTCATACCTCTGCCGGCTGTCTTACCCTGGCCAGTAGCTGTACCGCGACCCTTTCTCTTAGTCTTCTTTGTGGAACCTTCTGCTGCTCTTAATTCATGAAGTTTCATTATCTTGCACCTCCCATCTTATAGTTCTTCTACAGTAAGAAGATGCTCTACCTTCTTTACGGCACCGCGAGTCTGCGGTGTATCAGGTAATTCTACTGAATGGTGCATCTTTCTTAATCCAAGCGCTTCTACAACTGCCTTCTGCTTAGGGGAAGCGCCGATTGTGCTTTTTGTCAGAGTAATCTTAATCTTATCAGCCATTTATAGCGTCCTCCTTATCCTAAGATTTCTTCGCAAGTCTTTCCTCTGAGCTTGCTGATTTCTTCTACAGTCTTCAGGTTTCTGAGACCCTCAAGGGTCGCATAAGCCATGTTTCCTGCGTTGTTTGAGCCGATTGACTTGGCTCTTACGTCCTTGATACCTGCGGCTTCAAGTACTGTACGTACAGCAGAACCCGCGATAACTCCAGTACCCTGTGCAGCAGGCATGATGAGTACTCTGCCCGCTCCGAAAACTCCCAGGATTCTGTGTGGAACTGTTGTGCCCACTGTCGGAACGTATATTAAATTCTTCTTTGCATCCTCGATAGCCTTTCTTACAGCCTCAGGAATCTCCTGAGCCTTGCCGAGACCAACGCCTACATAACCTTCGCCGTTTCCGACAACGATCGTTACGCTGAATCTCATATTTCTACCGCCCTTAACAGTCTTTGCAACACGTCTGATGCTGACGATAGTTTCTTTTAATTCAAGCTTGGATGCATCAATTAAATTCTGTCTCATTGATTTCTCCTCCTGTTAGAATTTCAGTCCAGCTTCACGTGCGCCGTCAGCCAACTCTTTTACTCTTCCGTGATATAAGAATCCGCCTCTGTCGAAGCAAACGTTTTCAATTCCCTTCGCAAGAGCTCTCTTTGCGATAGCTTCGCCGACCTTCTTTGCAGCTTCTTTATTTCCGCCGTAAGGAATCTCACCCTTGAGCTCCTTGTCAAGTGTGGAAGCAGCAGCCAGTGTAACGCCGTTTACGTCATCAATAATCTGAACGGAGATGTTCTTATTGCTTCTGAAAACGCACATTCTAGGTCTTTCAGGAGTTCCATGCAAGTTTTTTCTAACTCTTGCGTGTCTGACAACACGTCTATCATTTCTACTTTCAAATGCCATAATGTCTTAACTCCTTTCCTATTTTTTCGCGCCGGCCTTGCCTTCTTTTCTGCGAATAACTTCGTCAGCGTACTTGATACCCTTGCCCTTGTAAGGTTCTGGCTCTCTCCACGCTCTGATGTTTGCAGCGTAATTTCCGACAAATGCCTTATCGATACCCTTTACTACGATTTCAGTAGCTGAAGGGCACTCTGTAGTGATTCCTTCTGGGTCGATCATGATAACAGGATGGGAGTATCCGAGATTCATCACGAGCTTGTTGCCCTGCTTCTCAGTCTTGTAACCTACGCCTACAAGCTGAAGCTTCTTTTCGAAGCCCTGAGTAACTCCGATGACCATATTGTTGATCAAAGTTCTTGCAAGACCGTGCTGTGATCTGTGCTCTCTGTGGTCGCTCTCTCTTGTAACTTCCACTTCACCGTCTTTAACTTCTACTTTCAATAATTTGCTAACCTGCGCCTGCAGCTCGCCCTTTGGTCCCTTGACAGATACGAGATTGTTTCCGTCAACCTTAACCTCAACGCCGGCAGGAATTGCAACAGGCTTCTTACCTATTCTTGACATATCTTCTTCCTCCTACCAAACGTAACAAATAACTTCGCCGCCAACTCCGAGCTTTCTTGCTTCCTTGTCGCTGATAACTCCCTTTGAAGTGGAGATGATCGCGATACCGAGGCCGCCGAGTACCTTCGGAACTTCATTGGCCTTTGCATATACCTTGAGGCCTGGCTTTGAAATCTTTTTGATTCCAGTGATAACTCTCTGCTTGTCCTGTCCGTACTTCATGTATACCTTTATAACGCCCTGCTTGTCATCATCGATAACGTCAAAGCCTTTGATATAGCCTTCCTCAGTCAGAATTCCAGCGATTGACTTCTTCATCTTGGAAGCCGGAATTTCTACTGTAGCATGACCTACGGTGTTGGCATTTCTGATTCTGGTGAGCATATCTGCTACCGGATCTGTCATTGTCATAACTATATACTCCTTCCTTGTGTGGTTCCGACGGTTTCTATCCCCAAAAATCTTGCGATTTTCGGGGAGCCCGACGGCCTTCACAAAATATTAACTCTTTTAATTACCAGCTTGCTTTCTTTACGCCTGGGATCTCGCCCTTATAAGCAAGCTCTCTGAAACAAATTCTGCAGATTCCATACTTCTTCAATACGGAGTGCGGTCTTCCGCAGATTCTGCATCTTGTGTATGCACGTGTTGAAAACTTAGGCTTTCTTGCCTGCTTTACTTTGAGAGATGTCTTTGCCATAATTCCCTCCTAATTATTTCTCAAACGGCATTCCGAGGAGCTGCAGAAGAGCTGCTGCTTCTTCGTCTGTCTTTGCCGTCGTAGTAAATACGATGTTCATGCCCTTGATCTTGTCTACCTTATCATAGCTGATTTCAGGGAATACGAGCTGCTCCTTGATACCGATGGAGTAATTGCCTCTGCCATCGAAGGAATTCTTGCTTACGCCCTTGAAGTCTCTTACTCTCGGAAGAGCGATGTTGAAGAACTTGTCTATGAAATAGTACATATTGTCTCCCCTCAAGGTAACCTTTGCGCCTACAGGCATGCCCTGTCTTACCTTGAAGTTTGCGATTGACTTCTTAGCCTTTGTAACTACAGGCTTCTGGCCGCTGATGAGTCCGAGCTCTTCTACAGCTGTCTCCATCATTTTTGCGTTATCCTTTGCCTCGCCAAGACCCATATTGATAGTAACCTTTACGAGCTTAGGAACTTCCATTACGTTCTTATATTGGAACTTTTCCTGCATTGCAGGGAATACGTCTTTTTTATAAGTTTCTCTTAATCTTGCTGCCAAAATCGTCTCCTCCTTTCTTAGTCTATTACGCTGCCGGATTTCTTGGCAACTCTTACCTTCTTGCCGTTCTCAATCTTGTATCCGATTCTTGAAGCGGCATCGGCTTTCTTATCAAAGTACATTACGTTTGAAGCATCGATAGGGCCTTCCTGATGCTTTATCTCAGCCTTTGCTTTTCTAGTCTGCTTTGCGTGCTTTGTCTGGATATTTACGCCCTCTACGATTACTCTGTTTTCCTTCGGCATAGCCTTGATGACCTTGCCCTTTTTGCCGGCATCCTTACCGGTGATAACTACTACTGTATCATTCTTCTTAATTTTCATTCTCCGCACCTCCTACAGTACTTCCGGGGCGAGAGATACTATCTTCATGAAGCCCTTTTCACGAAGCTCTCTGGCAACAGGTCCAAAGATACGAGTTCCTACCGGATTCTTATCATCCTTTATGATAACTGCGGCATTCTGGTCAAACTTTACATAGCTGCCGTCAGGTCTTCTTGCTCCGTGCTTTGTTCTTACAACTACAGCCTTCACTACATCGCTCTTCTTTACAACGCCACCCGGTGTTGCATCCTTTACAGCGCAAACGATTATGTCGCCTATATTCGCATACTGACGGCTAGTACCGCCCAGAATACGGATACATAAGAGTTCCTTTGCACCGGAATTGTCAGCGACTCTCAATCTTGTTTCAGTCTGAATCATTTTCCGGTCCTCCTTTACTTAACTTTCTCGATGATGTTTACAAGTCTCCATCTCTTATCCTTTGAGAGAGGTCTTGTCTCCATGATTCTTACCTTATCGCCAATGTTGCACTCATTGTTTTCGTCATGAGCCTTAACCTTCTTGGTTCTCTTTACAGCCTTTCCGTAAAGGGAATGTCTTACGAAGTCTTCTATGGCAACAACTACAGTCTTGTCCATTTTATCGCTTACAACGATGCCGACCTTAGTCTTTCTTCTGTTTCTTTCAACTGTCATATTACATCCTCCTTTCCTTTAGGCCTGAGCCTTCTGAAGCTCTTTTTCTCTTATTACAGTCTTCACTCTTGCGATATCCTTCTTTAAATCCCTCATCTTGATCGGGTTTTCGAGCTGTCCTGTTACATGCTGGAATCTCAAGTTGAACAATTCGTTCTTCATCTTCTTGAGCTCAGTGTTCAGCTCGAGCTCTGTCATTTCTCTCATTTTCTTCAGTTCCATTATGCTTCACCACCCTCTGCTATAGTATCGCCTTTGATGGCAAATTTGCACTTGATAGGCAACTTGTGGGATGCAAGTCTCATAGCCTCTCTAGCCTTGTCTTCACTTACACCGTCTATTTCAAACATAACTCTTCCCGGTTTTACTACTGCTACCCAGTACTCAGGAGCACCTTTACCGGAACCCATACGTACTTCAGCCGGCTTCTTTGTGATTGGCTTATGCGGGAAAATCTTTATGTATACTTTACCGCCTCTCTTGATGGATCTTGTCATCGCAATTCTGGCAGCTTCTATCTGCTTGGAATCAATCCAGCCGCACTCCTGTGCTACAAGGCCGTATGAACCGTAAGTGATTGTATTACCCTTAGTCGCTACGCCCTTCATTCTTCCTCTGTGGACTCTTCTGCGTTTAACGCGCTTTGGCATTAACATCAGTGTGTTCCTCCTTTCTCTGTGGCTTATGCTTCAGCCTCTGCAGGTGCTTCTGCAGGTGCTGCTTCTACTTGTGCTTCTTCTACTACAGGTGCTGCCTTCGGAGTCTTACGAACTCTTGGGTTTACTGCCTTTGGAGCTTCATCCCTTGCGTCTCTGTCTCTTCTTGGTCTGTCACCATCTCTTCTCGGTCTGTCACCGTCTCTTCTGCCTCTGCCGTCCCTGTCTCTTCTAGGCTTTCTTCCGTCTCTGTCTCTTCTGTCTGCCTTTTCCTCAGGAATTGCACTCTTCAGACCCTTGTCGAGGATTTCACCGTGGTTGATCCAAACCTTTACGCCAAGCTTGCCGTAAGTAGTATCAGCCTCTGCGAAACCGTAGTCGATGTCTGCTCTCAATGTGTGAAGAGGAACATTACCTTCGCTGTACTTTTCGCTTCTTGCGATTTCAGCGCCGCCTACTCTTCCGGATACGAGAACCTTGATTCCCTTTGAACCGGCCTTCATAGTTCTGCCGATAGCCTGCTTCATAGCTCTTCTGAAGGATACTCTTCTCTCAAGAGCCTGAGCGATGCTCTCTGCAGTAAGCTGTGCGTCGAGCTCAGCTCTCTTTACTTCTACGATATTTATAGCAACAGTCTTCTTTGTCATCTTTTCGAGCTCTGCCTTAAGCTGCTCGATGCCGTCTCCGGATCTTCCGATTACCATACCAGGCTTGCCTGTCAGTATAGTAAGCTTGAGCTGATTGTTTGCCGCTCTCTCGATTACGATCTTGGAAACTCCTGCTGCGTAAAGCTTTTTCTTTACGTATGTTCTTAATTTGTTATCTTCGATGAGATAATCAGCAAAGTTTGCCTTATCTGCATACCATTTGGAATCCCAGTCTTTTATAACGCCCACTCTCAATCCATGTGGACTAACTTTCTGACCCATTTAGTGAACCTCCTATTCTTAGTCTCTCTCCTTAAGAGTTACGCCTACGTGGCTTGATCTCTTAAGGATGATTGATGCTCTGCCCTGTGCTCCGGCTCTCCATCTCTTCATGGTAGGTCCCTGATTTGCATAGATCTCAGCGACATAAAGGTTATCCGGATTCATGTCGAAATTGTTTTCAGCATTTGCTGCGGCTGACTTTACAACCTTTTCAACTATTTCAGCGCCCTTGCCCGGCGTGAACTTCAGAATTGTGAGTGCCTCGTTTAAGTCCTTTCCTCTTACGAGATCCGTAACAGGCTTAAGCTTGATTGGAGACATTCTAACATATTTTGAAATTGCTCTTGCTTCCATTTTTAGTTATCTCCTTTCTTACTTTTTCTTTGTAGTCTTGTCTGCAGCATGACCTCTGTAAGTTCTTGTAGGAGCAAACTCTCCAAGTCTGTGTCCTACCATATCCTCAGTGATGTATACAGGAACGTGCTTCTTACCGTCATGCACTGCGATGGTGTGTCCTACCATCTGAGGGAATATTGTCGATGGTCTTGACCATGTCTTGATAACTTTCTTCTCGTTTGCTGCGTTCATGTCGTCTATAGCCTTGAGCAGCTTAGCGTTTACGAAAGGACCCTTTTTAAGTGATCTACCCATTACCTATGCTCCTTTCTATTTCTCATTTCTTCTCTTTACGATGTACTTGTTTGAAGCCTTATTCTTCTTTCTCGTCTTATATCCGAGTGCAGGCTTGCCCCAAGGAGTAACAGGACTAACTCTACCGATACCGGCCTTACCTTCACCACCACCGTGTGGGTGATCGTTAGGGTTCATTACGGAACCTCTTACTGTAGGTCTGATACCCATATGTCTCTTTCTTCCTGCCTTACCGATCTGGATGTTTGCGTGGTCAAGATTTCCAACTTCGCCGATTGTGGCTCTGCATTCCATTCTAACCTTTCTTACCTCGCCGGAAGGAAGTCTTACCTGTGCGTAGTCGCCTTCCTTTGCCATGAGCTGAGCGCCGTTTCCTGCGGATCTTGCAAGCTGGCCGCCTCTACCAGGCTTAAGCTCTACGTTGTGGATGATTGTACCTACCGGGATGTATGCGAGCGGAAGAGCGTTTCCAACCTTGATATCAGCCTCTGCGCCGGATTCGATTACATCGCCGACCATGAGCTTGTTTGGAGCTATGATATATCTCTTTTCGCCATCAGCATATACTATCAATGCGATGTTTGCTGTTCTGTTTGGATCGTATTCGATCGCTTCTACTCTGCCAGGAATTCCGTCCTTGTTTCTCTTGAAGTCGATGATTCTGTACTTTGGTCTGTAACCGCCGCCTCTGTGTCTTACAGTGATCTTGCCTCTAACATTTCTTCCTGCGTTCTTCTTCAGTGTAACTGTCAAAGCTTTCTCAGGAGTCGACTTTGTGATTTCCTCAAATGTGGAAACCGTCATTCCTCTTAAACCAGGAGTAGTTGGATTGTATTTTTTGATTCCCATTTCTTACTTCCTCCTTTACAGACTTGAGAAGAATTCGATTTCCTTACTCTTTTCTGTCAGAGTAACTATCGCTTTCTTTGTAGCAGGTCTTCTGCCTACGTATCTTCCCATTCTCTTCAACTTACCCTCAACATTCATGATGTTGACCTTTGCTACCTCTACACCGAAGATCTCTTCTACGGCGAGCTTCACCTGAGTCTTGTTTGCGTCTGTAGCAACCTTGAATGTGTATTTTTTCTCCTGCGCGTTATCCATCGATGTCTCTGTGATAACAGGCTTGATTATTACGTCGTAAGGGGTTTTCATTATGAATACACCTCCTCAATTTTGTTTGCTGCTTCCTTCGTAATGATGAAGCTTGTGTAATTTACGATTTCGTATACGTTCATCGTAGATACCAGGCATGTTCTTACGCCAGGAATGTTTGCTGCGGAGCGAACTACGTTTTCGTCCTTCTCTGCCATAACGATGAGTGCCTTCTTTTCAGCATTTATATTTGAGAGCACCTTTACCATTTCCTTTGTCTTTGGTGCTTCCATTACGAGAGAATCCAAAACGATGATCTCGTTGTCAGCTACCTTTGCGGATAATGCAGACTTCATTGCAAGTCTTCTTACCTTCTTAGGCAGTGTGTATCTGTAATCCCTTGGCTTCGGTGCGAATACGATTCCGCCGCCTACCTGCGATGGGTCTGTGGAGCTTCCCTGTCTATGACGACCTGTGCCCTTCTGTCTGAAAGGCTTTCTTCCGCCGCCTCTTACTTCGCTTCTTGTCTTAGCTGACTGAGTGCCCTGTCTCTGGTTTGCCAGATAATTTTTAACAACTGCATGGACAGCATTCTGATTTGGCTCGATTCCGAATATAGCATCCGAAAGCTCGATGTCACCTACAGCCTGACCTGCCATGTTGAGCATTGTAACTTTTGCCATTTTGTAAGTCCTCCTTTCTCCCGTTTATCTTTATTTGTCCTGACCCTTTACTGCGTACTGGATGCGGAGCAAGCTGCCCTTTCCTCCCGGAACTGCACCCTTTACGAGCAAGAGGTTTCTATCTGCGATAACTTTTGCAAGTACAACATTCTGTACTGTAACTGTCTCACGACCCATTCTTCCAGGCGCCTTATTTCCCTTGAATACTCTTGAAGGATAAGTACCTGCCGCAAGAGCACCCGCAAGTCTCTTGTGCTTTGAACCGTGTGTCATAGGGCCTCTGTGGTGTCCGTGTCTCTTGATATTACCCTGTGTACCCTTACCTTTGGATACGCCTGTAACATCGAGCTTCTTGCCTTCTTCAAAGTCCGCTGCTGTCAGAGTCTGTCCTACTTCGTAGCTCTCGCCATCTTCAATTCTGAACTCAGCAAGGTGCTTCTTTACAGGCACGCCTGCCTTTGCGAAATGGCCAGTCATAGGCTTGTTTACTCTCTGTGGTTTCGCGTCTTCAAAAGCAATCTGTACTGCGTCATAACCGTCTGTCTCGGAAGTCTTTACCTGAGTAACTACTACAGGACCAGCTTCGATAACAGTTACAGGAATTACTTCGCCGGCTTCGTTGAAGATCTGCGTCATGCCGATTTTCTTTCCCAGTAATGTTTTCATATGTGTTCTCCTTTTTTTGTTCTTACAGAGGATCACGTCGTCGCTCCGCTCGCTATCCTCGCTTCCGTGCAGAGCACGAAAGCTCACTCACTCGCGGGCTCCTCCTTTTCCCCAAAAATCTTACGATTTCTGGGGGCCCCGGTGCGCTCCGCTCGCTATCCTCGCTTCCGTGCAGAGCACGAAAGCTCACTCACTCGCGGGCTCCTCCTTTTCCCCAAAAATCTTACGATTTCCGGGGGCCCCGGTGCGCTCCGCTCGCTATCCTCGCTTCCACACAGGAGGAAGCCTCGGGATCGCTTACAAGCTTCGGCGGGATCATACTAAGGGAGTTCCCTTATTCTGCTTTGATTTTGCTTTTGCTTTGACCTACAGCTTGATCTCGATATCTACGCCTGCAGGCAGGTCGAGCTTCATGAGAGAGTCTACTGTCTTTGGTGTAGTATTTGTGATGTCGATGAGTCTCTTGTGCGTTCTCTGCTCAAACTGCTCTCTGCTGTCCTTGTACTTGTGAACGGCACGAAGGATAGTAACGACTTCTTTCTCTGTCGGAAGCGGAATAGGTCCGGAAACGTCTGCGCCTGTCTTCTTGGCTGTCTCGACGATCTTTGCTGCCGACTGATCAAGTGACTTGTGGTCATAAGCCTTAAGCTTGATTCTGATTTTTTGCTGTTCGCTCATTTTTGTTCCTCCTAGAAATTTTTGTACGTTTTCGCTATGCTGTACAAGGGGTCCTAACGCCTGCTTTTTCAACGTGCACGAGGATTTGGCCTTGCCGTCGCTTGCTCAGTACACGCCACCGTGTGTATCTTTATTTTTTACACAAAACAAAAGCCGGCGAATCCCTTCGCCCCCATCAAGTGGGGACAATTCTCCATGGGAATTATCCAATAGCGCGGTAACTTCCCACTTCATCGCCATAAGCAAGCCCTTTAAATATACTACAAAACCGCAGAAAAAGCAAGCTTTTTTTAAAATTTTTTCATAAATATTTTCCTGCTTTTTTAGCCCTTTTTCGCTGCGGAAACTGCGTAGTTTTCGGGCTTTTCGGGAGCTTTTTCTGTACACGGAGCCCCGTGTTTCTTTTCGGCGCCATCCCGAGCTAATTTACAAACTTTTTTCAGACTTTTTTGTCATTTCAAATGGCTGTTTTTTACTTTGAGAAAGAAGTCTTTGATCTGACTTCTCTTATTCATATTTCAACCACATTCCGGCTTGTGAAAGCTCTTCATAAAGCAAAAGGACCGGGAAATAAAATTCCCGGTCCTTTGCTCTATGTTGTCTGTGGCATAAAAATTCGAAGTGAAAGCTTTCGAAAGATAAGCGCTGACTACTAAAATCCCAGCTCTTCATTTACCAGAATTACATTTACCCTGCCCGGCGACATACTGAAGCGCGTAGTCACCTTTGCACCGCAAATCGTATCATCCTTCATCAGACACTGTCCACATTTTCCAGTCTTCGAACATGGCGTATTCATGCTGAGACGTACAGCGTTTGCAGGAGCTGCCACCGTAGCGATCCTGTCATAGCCTGCCTGCTCGTTCAAAACAATCTTGTTGTAGCCTGTGATTACAATCACCTGATGAGGCCCAAAGCAAAGAGCAGCCACTCTATTTCCAGTGCCGTCTATATTCACAAGCTCACCTTCCATCGTGATAGCATTTGTGCTCATGAAGAATGTATCTGCGGAAAGTCCGGTAATCCTGCTCTTGTATGCCTCCTCATCATAGCCAGGCAGCCTGTAGAGCATCTTCATCTTGCCAGCATTGTGAAGCTCGTCTATCTTTGCGGACAGACCGATTTCATCAAGCGTCATAGAACCGCCCGCGGCAGCCGACGGCACGTCTTTTCCGATCTTTTGCGCATGCTCAAACATAAGCTTCAACGCGAGCTCGCACGCCTCTTCCTTTGTCTCGCAGGCATAGCCATTCATATTGCGCTTTTCCAGATTCTTGATTATGGTCGCAAATCTGTCCTGATTTGATTTTCTTAAATTTTCGTTCATCCTTTTGCCTCCGTTGTATTTTATCTTTATTAGCTGTCAATTCTAAAAGGTATACTTTATCAAATTATTTATTGTAAGGAAGCTTTGGGGTGGTAGCTGGCTGCAGGCCCTTGCGACGAGCAGCTAGAGGCAGCAAGCGAACCGAGCCAGGGTTTTGGCTGCTGCGAGCCTTTGGCACGGATTTTGCTTCGCAAAATCCGTGTGGACAAAGTCGCAGCCCAAAAACGGCGAGGCGAGCTTAGCTGTCTCCTGCGAGGAGCACCAGGCCAAAGACAGCTTTAGCC
>CAVHIG010000013.1:0-36085 GCA_963636105.1 Anaerovoracaceae bacterium | reverse complement strand
GGCCTACACCTACCTTCGGGACCGAATCGACTTGCACATGGTCCCTCAGGCAGCTACCACCCCAAATCTTCCTTACAACAATAATTTGATAAAGTATAAAAAAATAGAAAGGATGCGAAAGGGCAGACAGTGATGGCAGGAAAAGATGGAAAAAAGCAAATAGCGATAGGCATACTTGCTCACGTAGACGCGGGCAAGACGAGTCTGTCCGAGAGCATTCTGTATACAAGCGGCGCGATTCGCAGCCTTGGCAGAGTGGATAAGCAGACTGCTTTTCTCGATACGGACCAAATCGAACGCAATCGAGGAATAACCGTCTTCTCAAAGGAAGCGAGATTTTGCGCGGGCGATACGCAATTTACGCTTCTGGACACCCCGGGTCATGTGGATTTCAGCATGGAGGCGGAGCGCACGCTTTCTGTGCTTGATTATGCGATTTTGGTGGTGAGCGGCGCGGAGGGTGTGCAGGCGCATACGCTTACAATCTGGTCGCTTCTCAGGACGTATGGCGTGCCGGTCTTTGTATTTGTAAATAAGATGGATAGAGCAGGAGCGAGCCGCAGTCGGATACTTGCGGAGCTTGCGGCAAATTTTGGCGACGGATTTGCGGACATGGAGGCGATTTTGGCATCCGGGGCGATTGCGGAAATGGCGGGGGCAGCCGAAGCGGGCCTTGATTTCGAAAAAATCCGCGAGGAGCTTGCGATGTGCTCTGACGAGCTCATGGAGGAATATCTTGCGGAGGGGCATATGACGGCAGATTCTGTAAGAAATGCCATCGCAAGTAGGAAGCTCTACCCGGTATATTTTGGCTCCGCCCTTAAAATGGAAGGAATAGAAGAATTTCTCAGCGGCCTTGCGAAATTCACAAAAGAGCCGGAATATCCGGCAGAGTTTGGCGCGCGTGTATACAAAATCACAAGAGACAAGCAGGGAGTGCGCCAGACACATATGAAAATTACCGGCGGAACCCTGAAAAGCAAGATGCTCATTGCAAGCAGTGCTGACGGACTTGGATTTTCAGCAGCTGCGGATGAGGGCGGCAGGGCAGAGAAAGTCGAGCAAATCAGAATATATGCGGGCAGCGGATTCCAAAGCGTTCAGGAGGCGGAAAGCGGCACAATCTGCGCGGTGACAGGTCTTGCGAAAAGCTATGCCGGGCAGGGCTTTGGCATAGAAAGGGGCACAAGAACGCCCGCTATAGAGCCTACGATGTCATATAAGATGATAATCCCGCCCGAGACCGATGCGGCTGTATTTTTGAGGCAGCTTCGACAGCTTGAGGAGGAAGAGCCTTCGCTGCGCGTTTTCTGGAACGAGGAGGCGGCTGAGATAAATGTCCATGTGATGGGCGAGCTTGCGCTTGAAATTTTGCAGCATGTGATAGAAAAGCGCTTCGGAGTCGCTGTGGAATTTGGACAGGGAAGTCCCGTATACAAGGAGACCATAGCAGCGCCTTCGGTGGGCATAGGCCATTTTGAGCCACTGCGGCATTATGCGGAGGTGCATCTTTTGCTTGAGCCGGGTGAGCCGGGCAGCGGACTTATATTCGACAGTCTTTGCAGCGAGGATAAGCTCGATAGAAATTGGCAGAGGCTGATATATACACATCTTGCGGAGCGCCCGCATCCAGGGGTACTGACAGGTTCTGACATTACTGACATGAAAATCACGATAATTGCCGGGCGGGCGCATATCAAGCATACAGAAGGCGGCGATTTTCGCCAGGCCACATATAGGGCAGTGCGTCAGGGCTTGCGCAAGGCAAAATGCGTGCTCCTGGAGCCGGTTGTGAGCTTTAGACTCAGCCTTCCGCAGGAAAATATAGGCAGGGCTCTTTCAGATATGCAAAGGCTCGGCGCGGAGGCTTCTCTCGCGGAAACGTCCGGGACGGACACGCCCGGGCACCTGGCTTCTGGCGGCGCAGCTTCCGGCGGCGCTTCTCAAACAGCCTTGATTATCGGAACAGGCCCGGCGGCAGCTCTGAACGGCTACCAGAAGGATGTGGCGGCCTATACGAAGGGACAGGGACGTTTCCTTATAATGCCGGCGGGCTACAGGCCTTGTAAAAATCAGGAAGAAATAGTAAAACAGATAGGCTATGAGCCGGAGCGCGACATAGAAAATCCGACAGGCTCCGTATTTTGCGAGCATGGAGCTGCCCTCTACGTGGATTGGCAGCAGGTGGATTCCATGGCGCATGTGGACAGCGGATATCTGCCCGACGGAAGGCGAAAGGGTGCGGAAACTGCGCAGCTTGGCGGCTATGCGGGAGGAAGAGGCTCCGGCGCAAGTGGTAGCGGCGCGTATGGCTCGGGACTCGATGCTGCCGCGGAGAAGGAGCTTGAAGATATATTTTTGCGGACCTATGGGAAGAGCAAAAGAGATGAAGCGCTTCGCAGGGAACGAATCTCTAAAGGAAGCCGCGGGAGTGGCGGAAAATCGGGGCAGTTTACGCTGGAGCCACTGAAAAAAACGCATGAAAAAAAGGGCGAGCCGATACTTATAGTGGACGGCTACAATGTGATTTTCGCATGGGAGGAGCTGGCGCAGCTTGCGAAGGTGAATATCGACGCGGCGCGTGAGGCTCTTTTGGAGACACTGGAAAATTATCAGGGTTACAAGAAGCTGAAGATAATCGCGGTCTTTGACGGCTACAAGGTGGCAGGCAGTCCGGGCTCGAGACAGGAATATGCGGGCGTGACGGCTGTATACACCAAGGAGGCGGAGACGGCGGACCGCTTCATCGAAAAGACTGTGTATGAGATGGGCAGGAGCTACGATGTGACGGTGGTGACCTCGGACAGGCTGGTGCAGATGATATCGCTTGGCGATGGGGCGCGGCGGCTGTCCTCGCGGGAGTTTTACCAGGAGGTAACGGCGACGTCAGAGGAGATACGCGAGCGCCTCAGGAGGCAGCTTGTGCCGAAAAACAGACCCTTTGAGGGAAAGCTGTCGGAAGACGGTTCCGGAAGGTTTGAGTAAGGATGGAAATCTGGCAGAAGGCAGTTTAGGAAAATTTGGATAAGGATGGAAATCTGGCAGAAGGCAGTTTGGAAAAATTTGGATAGGAATGGAAATCTGCCAAAAGAATTCAGTAAATATTTGGGTAATAATAAAATGCTGGAAAATAATGTAAGAAATACGATTTTAAAATATGATTTGCTGGAAAGGGGCGACCATGTGGTTGTGGGACTTTCGGGCGGCCCTGACTCGGTGAGCCTTTTTCATGTCCTCTATGACCTTTCGCGGGAAATGGATCTTTCCCTGTATGCGGTGCATATAAATCACAAGCTGAGACCGGGCGCCGCGGAGGAGGATCAGGCCTATGTGGAGGCGCTGTGCGAGAGGCTCTCTGTGCCTTGCCATGTGTATGTGCGTGATTGCAACAAGATTTCGGCAGAGCTTGGAATCACAAGTGAGGAGGCCGGGCGCAAGGTGCGCTATGAGGCTTTTTCCGAGGTGGCGCGCGGAATTATGCAGGCAGGAAGGGAAAAGCAGGATTCGAATGCAACAGAGGGAAAAAAAGAAAAAATAAAAATAGCAGTGGCGCACAATATGAATGATCAGGCGGAGACCGTGCTTTTCAGACTTCTTCGCGGCACGGGTACGGACGGGCTTTCTGGCATGGAGTACGCAAGAAAGGATGAAAACGGCTTCACGATTATAAGGCCGCTTTTGGACAGCTCACGCGATGAAATCGAGGAATATTGCCGCTTGCGCAAGCTTGCTCCGCGCATAGACCACACAAATGCAGAGGCGATATATGCCCGCAACAAGATTAGGTTGAATCTATTGCCTTATTTGAAGGAGAATTTTAACGCGAATATCACAGAAGCTTTATGCAGGCTTGCTAAAATTGCCGGAGAGGACAAACGCTATATTTGGGCAAAAGCGCAGGAAGCCTACGAGGCTGCGCTGATAAGGACGGAGAATGGCGGAAACGGCGCCGTTTCCGCGAGAAGAAGCTTCGACCTCGAAAAAATGCGGGCGATGGAGGGCGCGATACGTCATCGCGTGATATTGACGGCGTTTTCGGAAATAGGCTTATATAAGGATGTGTCGGCGGTACACCTTGAGGCGGCGGACTCATTGATAAAGGCCGGCAGGACAGGAAGCAGCACTGACTTTCCGCGGGGCTATAAGCTCAGGATAAGCTACGGAACAGTGCTAGCTTGCGGGCCGGAGACTATAAAAGAAGTGGGCGAGATAAAGGAGGAGGAAGGCTGTGTGTGGCGCACGAGGCTGCCGGGTGACTATATAAGGGTGAAGCTCACAAAGGAGCAGGACGGCCAGCCGGCGCGTTATGGCCGAAAGAAGATACAGGACTACTTTGTGGACAGAAAAGTGCCGCGCGAGGAGAGAGATCGCATATTGCTGCTTTGTCGCGGACATGAGGTTTTGAAGGTGGATTACGATTTTCCGGGGCAGGACTCAAAAAAATAGCACAAAGCCCTTAAAAATGCATAATCGCAGTATTGTAAATATTTTGACATTGTGCTAAAATTATAAAACGAGGCTAAAAAAGACGCGAAATTTGTGAATGATATACAAAACAAGGGGGATATAGAAGAATTGAACAGACTGGCTAAAAACATAGGGATTTACCTGTTGATTTTCGCGATAGTACTGGGTATCGCATATTTCTACCAGGGTACGCCGACTGAAGAGGTGAGTCAGGTAAGCTTCTCGGATGTGATGTCTTATCTTAAGGATGAGCAGATAGACAAGCTCAATCTGACGGACAAGACGCTGACTGCTGAGCTTAAAAATGGTAAGGTTATAGTGTCCTATGTGCCGTCTGCGGTGGATTGGAGCACGATCAGCCAAGAGTATGTACTTCCGCAGGTGGAGGAAAATATAATCAGCGATTACGAAAGCGACGAACCGACAGTTACGCCGTGGTATATTTCAATACTGCCTACTTTGATAATGGTGGTCGCGATTGTCGTCTTCTGGATACTGATGATGAATCAGGGCGGCGGTGGCGGCAAGGTCATGAGCTTTGGCAGGAGCCGCGCGCGAATGGTCAAGGACGGCGACATGCCGAAGGTGACCTTTGATGACGTAGCAGGGCTTGATGAGGAAAAGGAAGAGCTTGAGGAGGTTGTGGATTTCCTCAAAAATCCGAAAAAATACAGAGAGCTCGGGGCAAGGATTCCGAAGGGCATACTGCTTGTAGGGCCTCCGGGTACAGGTAAGACCTATATTTCCAAGGCAACTGCGGGAGAAGCGGGTGTGCCGTTTTTCAGCATAAGCGGTTCGGACTTTGTGGAGATGTTTGTGGGCGTGGGTGCTTCGCGTGTGCGTGACCTTTTTGAACAGGCGAAGAAGAATGCGCCTTGCATCATTTTTATAGACGAGATAGACGCGGTAGGACGCAAGAGAGGCGCAGGCCTTGGCGGCGGCCACGATGAAAGAGAACAGACACTGAACCAGCTTCTGGTAGAGATGGATGGATTTAGTGACAATCTGGGAATCATCATTCTCGCGGCCACAAACAGACCTGACATTCTGGACCCTGCGCTCTTAAGACCGGGCAGATTCGACAGACAGGTTGTAATAGGTGTGCCTGATGTGAAAGGCAGAGAGGAAATCTTCAAGATACACTCGAAGAACAAGCCGCTCGACGCCGGCGTGGAGCCGAAGGTACTCGCGCGCCGCACCCCGGGATTTACGCCTGCTGACATAGAAAATATGCTAAATGAAGCAGCCCTTCTCACAGCAAGGAGAAACGGCCGCGTCATCCGCATGGACGAGATAGAAGAAGCGATTACAAAGGTTATAGCCGGTCCTGAGAAGAAGAGCCGCGTGATAAGCGAGAAGGAGAGAAAGCTCACGGCTTATCATGAGGCAGGACATGCCATCGTGGCGCGCGCGCTTCCGGACAGCGACCCTGTACACCAGATTACGATAATTCCGAGAGGCAGAGCCGGTGGATTTACCATGACTCTCCCGAAGGAAGACAAGAGCTATGGCACAAGGACGGGCATGAAAAATCAGATCGTTCACCTGCTTGGCGGACGTGTGGCTGAGAAGCTTACTCTCGACGATATAAGCACAGGCGCAAGCAATGACATCTCAAGAGCAACTGAGATCGCTCGCGACATGGTGACAAAGTACGGTTTTTCAGAAAAGCTCGGACCGGTAAATTACAGCTCATCCGATGAGGTATTCCTCGGAAAGGACTTCTCGACAAGGAAAAATTACTCTGAGGAGATTGCTTCGGAGATAGATGAAGAGATCAGAAATCTCGTAGAGGAGGGCTTCACGACTGCGGAGCAGATCCTGCGCGAGCACATGGACATTTTGCATACCGTTGCAAAGGCGCTGCTTGAGCTCGAGACTCTCGACGGCGAGCAATTTGAACAGCTCTACAGTGGTGAGATGACGGCAGAGGAGCTTGCTGAGGATTCCAGAAAGAAGGCAGAGGAGATTCGCAAGATGAATGCGATAGAGGCTGCTGAGACGAAGAAGATTCTTGAGGAGGCTGAGGCTGAGGCCGCTGAGGCTGCGGAAACCGCGCGAGCCAGGGACGAGGCGGGAGTCTTCGGCGTGCCGGGAGTTTTCGAAGTTTCCGCAAGATATGAGGAGGATGACCTCGAAGACCCGGATGAGCCGGATGATGAAGCGGATGATGAAGCTGATGAAGCTGATGATGCGGATGATGACGGAGCTTTTAAGAGGAAATAGTGGGAGCAAAGGTGGTACATTATGAAGGTAGTACTGAACGATTGCTTAAAGTTGGATACGTTTAAAAACGCAAGTGTTCTTGTGGGAGCGGGGCATTTGGAGCGCAAGGTAAAGAGCGTCTCTGTGCTGGAGTATGCCGAGTCCGCGAAGGCACTTGAAAAGGTGAGCAGGGCGGATGAGCTTGTAATCACGGGACTTTACGGCGCGGAGAATGATAAAGAGGCGCAGATTAGGATCATTACCAAGCTTGCGCAAAGCGGAAATGCGGGTATTGTCATTTTGGGCGATGAGGGCATGGAGCCACCGGAAGCTGAGGTTGTGGCCACGGCTGAGCGCGCGGGCTTGCCCCTACTTTTCATAGGCGGTCAGGATGTCCCTGCAAGCGGTGAGATCATCCGTGAGGTGATGGACAGAATACTCTACGGTGACAATTTCGGAAATAGGCTTATAAGCAATACGATATTTCACTTGCTAGATTTCGAGAAGCACAGCAATTTCCAGTCTGCACTTCGTGAGGCAGCTATAAATAACAACTTCCAGATAGTGATAATGAGCGAAAATTTCAATCCTATACTGTCTGTGGAGACGAGACATAAGACCACCGTAGCGGACGCGATAAGACTTGGCAGAGAGCACAAATTTGAGAAATCGGCTATTTATACGCTGGTGGATGTGGATGGAGTGCTCACATATTGGGGTCCGGTGCTTATTGCCGGCGAAAAACATTTTATGCTTATCGTGGATAATGATGATTCTTATTCCGCGGGAGAGATTACAAAGCTTGCTGAGATTATTGAGCTTGCCATGGGCATGTGGAAGTATACGCCGGAGCGTGATGTGCGCGCGGAGTTTATAAAGGCTCTGAGAAGAGGAAATAAGAGCCTCGCGTATACGCTTAGACAGGAAGCGGAAATTGATGGTGACGATATCCTGAGCGTATTTTTCGCAAAGGGTATAGAGCGTGATGAGACGATAAGGGTGCTCTCCGCCTTTGAGAAGGAAGAGAAGCTTCGCATAATGAAGATTAGCGAAGGTGAGGAGACCTACGGAATAATAGTGAGCAGCGAGGGCGGCAGTGAGGATGAGCATGTGACCGGTAGGGCAAATTGCATAAATCTTTACAACAAGCTCAAAGAGGCGAAAAGCATAAGAATTTTCCATGTGACGGGACTTGACGGAATAGAGGGCGCGGCTGATGCCTACAGATTGATAAGCGAGTGCTGGTCCTTTGCGCAGGCTGTATATCCGTACAAGAGAGTTTTCACAAAGTATGAGCTCGCACTCATCTCAAATTGCATAAATATCCAGCTTCACGGCGGTTTCCTCAAGAAAAACTATTTGGAGCTTTTGGATGGTTTCAAGGAGGCCGGCGAAAACAAGGGCAGACAGCTTTTGGATACGCTGGAGACCTTTGTGCTGGATGCTGGCATGAATAGCAGCAAGACCTCGAAGTTTATGGATATACATACAAATACTGTACAGTACAGGCTGAAGAGGATAAATGAGATTTTGGGCGTGGAGATTACCGGAAACCGCGTAATTCCGGGGCTTACGATAGCGTTGGCGCTCATGAGGTTGGAGAGAGTGGTTCGCTAGGCCTTATGAGTATACAATTATATAAAATGATGGATTAACGGAGCAAAGGAGAAGAAGAAATCTATGCTACTGGCGTTTGATGTGGGAAACACAAACATCGTCCTCGGTGTGTTTGACGGGGACAAGCTTATTCAAAGCTGGAGACTTGAGACAGACAACAATAAAAGTGCCGACGAATACGGTATGCTGGTAAATCAGCTTTTTCAATATGAGGGGCTGAAGACTACAGATATCAAGGCGGTCATCATTTCTACGGTAGTGCCGTCGGTGCTTTTTACATTGCAGCATTTATCACAGAAGTATTTTCACAGAAAGGCTCTTGTCATAGGCCCCGGCATAAAGACCGGCCTCATTGTAAAATATGACAATCCTAAGCAGCTCGGAGCGGACAGAATTGTAAATGCTGTAGCTGCCTACAATAAGTATGGCGGCCCTCTGATCGTCATAGATATGGGTACAGCTACGAAGTTTTGCGCGATTACATCAAAGGCGGAGTATCTCGGAGGTACTATAGCTCCGGGAGTAAAGATAGCATCCGAGGCTCTTGTAGAAAAGACGGCAAAGCTGCCAAAGATAGAGCTTGAGATTCCGGGGCATGTGATTTGTCGAAATACGATACAGAGCATGCAGTCCGGCATAGTTTACGGTCACATGGGCATGGTGGACTATATAGTCAAAAAGCTGAAGAGTGAGCTCGCGGAGGCAGACGGTTCGGGAAAGCCTATTACTGTCATAGCTACGGGCGGCATGGCCTCGCTTATATCCAGTGAGCTGGATTGCATAGATTATCTGGATAAGACTCTTACTCTTGAGGGCTTGAGGATTATATATGACAAGAACAGAAAAGAAAATAAAAGGTCGGTTTCTGAGTCGAATGAAAAATAAAAAAGAGGGTGTCCGCAGCCAGCGGATGCCTTTTTTACTGACAGCCAAAAGCTGGTTTGAAAAAGTATAAGTTAAGGAATAGAACAATGAACACATACAAAAAAATCGGAGCTCTCGCCCTTGAGACTCCCTTTGTGATGGCACCGCTTGCCGGTATTACGGATGCGCCTACAAGGCGGATATTTCGCGAATATGGCGCCTCGCTTGTCTACTCGGAAATGGTGAGCGCAAAGGGCCTTTGGTATAAGGATAAAAATACGGATAGGCTCCTTGAAATTTATGATGAGGAAAAGCCGGTGGCTTTCCAGCTTTTCGGCTCGGAGCCTGATGTGCTGCGCTATGCGGCGCGGACTCTTGCGAGCAGGGAAAATGCGGTTCTCGATATAAATATGGGCTGCCCGGTGCCGAAGGTTGTGAAGAATGGCGAGGGCAGCGCGCTTTTGAAGGACCTCGACAAGCTATTTTTGGTAGCTGAGGCCGTTGTGAAGGGCGCAAAGGAAGGCGCAAATGAGCTTTCAAATGTCGAAGCCTTTAAGCCGGTCACTGCGAAAATCAGGCTTGGCTGGGATGAGGGCAGCAAAAATTATGTCGAGGCTGCCCGTATGTTGGAGTCTGCGGGAGTCAGCGCTGTGGCTATACACGGGCGCACCAGGGAGCAATATTACACGGGCCGGGCGGACTGGGGCGCGATTGCGGAGGTAAAGCAGGCCGTCTCTATTCCTGTTATAGGAAACGGCGATGTTTTCTCGGCGGAGGATGCTATGGCGATGCTGCGCGAGACGGGCTGCGACTTTGTGATGATAGCACGTGGCGCGCTTGGAAATCCGTGGATTTTCAGAGAGGCAAATGCCCTGTGGCGTGGTGAGGAAAAGCCTGCGCCGCCTACGCTTGATGAGAAAATAGCTATGATTCTTCGCCATCTTGATGACTTGATAGCTCAAAAGGGCGAATACGCGGGAGTGCGCGAGATGAGAAAGTTTATCGGCTGGTATCTTAAAGGTGTGCATGGCAGCGCGGCCATCCGCAGAGAGATAAACGAGCTAAAATCAGCGGATGCCGTCCGAAAGAGACTGCTGGCCTTTAGCAGCTAGCTCAAGGGGCTTTCTTTGCGAATGCGACAAAAGAACCATGGAATTCAAAAATGGGAAGCTGACTTTGGTCTGCTTCCCATTACTTAGGCCCAAAAGGCCTTTTTTCTTGATTCAGGGCAAATTGTTATCCGAAGTATCTTGCCAGCAGACCTTCGAACGCTGCGCCGTGACGTGCTTCGTCCTTGGCCATTTCATGCACTGTATCGTGGATGGCGTCGAGGTTTTGCTCTTTTGCAAGCTTTGCGAGAGCCTTCTTGCCTGCGCAGGCTCCTGCCTCTGCTTCTATTCTCATCTCGAGATTCTTCTTTGTGGAATCTGTGATCACCTCGCCCAAAAGCTCAGCAAACTTTGCCGCGTGCTCAGCTTCTTCCCAGGCAGCCTTTTCCCAGTAGAGTCCGATTTCAGGATATCCCTCTCTGTGAGCTACTCTGCTCATCGCAAGATACATACCTACTTCTGTGCATTCGCCGTTGAAGTTTGCACGGAGATCCTCGATGATTGCAGGATCTACACCCTTTGCCACTCCTACAACGTGCTGGTCAGCCCACTCTGTCTTTCCTTCCTTGGCGGCAATAAATTTCTCCGCAGGTACCTTGCACTGTGGACACTGTGCAGGCGGTTCATCACCCTCATGTACGTAGCCGCACACTGAACAAATCCATTTCATAATTCAAATCCTCCCTTTTCAATCATATCTGCGCCATGCGCAAACGCAGACACAGACACCCGGATATGGACATCCGGATGTGGATATTCTACCATATGGAGCCTCACAATTCAAGAAAATTCATACCGGCAGATTTGCTGCCTTTTGGACAGGGCTTGCAAGCAGAATGGTAAATTTTGGAACAAACAATAAGAAAATGTGCGGCAAGCACAAAAAACACGCGAAAACAGGGCAGAGAACCCATAAAAACATACAAAAAGTCTGAAAAGTATATTTACTTTTTTCGTAAAATGGAATATAATGTTCACGACTTTATTCTAAAGTTGACAGACACACGGCATACAAGACAAGAGAGGGTGCATCCTATGATGTGTGTAAAATGTGTATCTTGAGCCCTTGACACATATATGCTGTAGAAAAACAGGAGGAAAGAAAGAAATGAAAAAATTATCATTGGTACTCGTACTGGTAATGTTGCTGTCCTGCTTCGCGGTAGGCTGCGGCGGTGGAAGTGAAGAAGGTAGCACAGAAACAACAAGCACCGTTACCGGCACCGCAGTAGAGGGTACTACGATTTATGTAGGCGTATTTGAGCCTACTACAGGTGAAAATGGCGGCGGCGGAATGCAGGAAGTTCTCGGCGCTCGCTACGCAAACCAGCTCTATCCTACAGTAGACATCGATGGCACTACATATGACATCGAGCTTGTAGAAGTAGACAATCAGTCAGATAAGGCTGCAGCGGTAACGGCGGCGCAGTCCCTCATCTCCAAGAACGTTGTGGCAGTTATCGGTTCCTACGGCTCCGGCGTATCCATCGCTGCAGGCGAGACCTTCGCAAACGCGGCTGTTCCGGCAGTTGGCTGCTCCTGCACAAACCCACAGGTTACACTGGGCAATGAGTTCTACTTCAGAGCTTGCTTCCTTGACCCGTTCCAGGGTACAGTAATGGCAAACTACGCAATGGACGAGGGCTACACAAAGGCTGCAGTTATCTCCCAGAACGGTGATGACTACTCCACAGGCCTTGCACAGTACTTCAAGGCTGCATTTGAAGAACTCGGCGGCGAGATTGTCTCCGACGTTACCTACAACACAAATGAGTCAGACTTCAACGCACTTCTGACAAGCATCAAGGGTGCAAGCCCTGATTGCATCTTTGTACCGTCCTCAATCGCGACAGCTACACTCATCATACCGCAGATAAAGGCAAACGGCATCGACGCTCAGATCCTGGCAAGCGACACTTGGGAAAACGCGGCTATCATATCTGACGCGGCTGTAGGCGTTACATTCTCCACATTCTTTGATGAGACAGACGAATCAAACAGCGTAGCGGTAGACTTCGTAAACGGCTTCAAAGAGTACATCAATTCAGATCCTCAGAACCTGACTTGGAACTCAAATACTGATACAGTAGCTGCTGTATCCGCACTCGGTTATGACTCATACATGGCAATTTACGAAGCACTCAAGGCTCTCGACGGAAAGGGTCTGGAGACAATCACTTCAGTAGATATCAGAGACGCTCTTGTAGACGTATCATTTGACGGCGTAACAGGCGCTATCGCATTTGACGAAAACGGCGACGCTATCAAGGACACAGCTTACATCAAGACTGTTACAGAGGAATCTCTCACTACACTTGAATTCCAGTTTGTAAGAACTCAGTCAGTTGCAGACCTGTAGAAAGGCAGGGCAAGGCGGTCAAGCAAGGCAGCGTAAGGCATAGCAGGGCAGGGCAGCTTTGAATATTTGAAAAATTGCGGATGGGAGGACACAAGCTGCCTCCCACCGTTTTTGTATTTTTAGGAGGCTCACAATAATGTCAAATGCGTTTTTACAATTTTGTCTGGCGGGCATTTCGATCGGAGGCATTTATGCGCTTATAGCCATCGGATATACGATGGTATATGGCATTTTACGTTTGATAAACTTCGCGCACGGCGATATTTTTATGATGGCGGCATACTTTATGATCTTTGCCATGGTGGATTTTTCGATTCCATGGTATATCTCAATCGTCATTGTGATAGTAGCTACAGTCGCACTCGGAGTCATCATCGAAAGACTGGCATACGCTCCGCTTCGCGATGCGCCGAGGATGTCTGTTATGATCTCTGCGATAGGCGTATCCTATCTCTTGCAGAATCTCGCGACATATCTTTTCTCAGCACTGCCGAAGGAATATCCTTCAATCCCGATGCTCAATAAGAACATCACCATAGGCAGCGCGTCCACGTCACTTGTGACGTTTATCACGCCAATAATCACCATAGCCTTTGTAGTGCTTTTGCTCTTGCTCATAAAGTACACAAAGATAGGCATGGCCATGAGAGCAGTCTCAAAGGACTTCGAAACGGCCAGACTTATGGGTATAAATATAAATACAGTCATCAGCGCAACCTTTGCGATAGGCTGCTTCCTCGCGGCAGTAGGCTCCATGCTCTACTTTACACCGCGTCCGTCGGTATATCCTCTGGTAGGCTCGCTTCCGGGGCTCAAGTGCTTCATCGCCGCGGTATTTGGCGGCATAGGCAGCATTCCGGGCGCTGTAGTAGGCGGCTTTGTAATCGGCCTTTCAGAGACCTTTATCAAGGCGGCCGGATATTCGGAATTCTCGGATGTATTTACATTCGTTTTACTTATAGTTGTACTCATGTTCAGACCGACAGGCCTGTTTGGTGAGAAATTAGCAGAGAAGGTGTAAGACATGTCAAACAAAGCGAAAATTATCTGTTCAATAATCGCGGTGTTGATCATGGCCGGTTTTCTGGTAGGGGTGGAAAATTTCACCTCCTCATCCTCAATGCTGCGTACAATACTTCAGCTGGGCGCAATCTATGCGCTTGTAGCTGTATCCATGAACCTGCTCAATGGCTTCACAGGCCTCTTTTCACTGGGACAGGCAGGTTTTATGGCCATAGGCGCGTATACCTTCGGCGTATTTACGATACCTGTGGCAAAAAAGGCAAATGTATACTATCTCTACGGCGTAGCGGATTTTCTCGCGGACGTAGAGCTTCCAAGCTGGGTCGGAATTCTTTTGGCGGGTCTTGTCGCGGCGCTGATTGCGGCGCTTATCGGCGCGCCCGTGCTTAGGCTCAAGAGCGATTACTTCGCGATTGCCACACTCGGCTTCTCCGAAATAGTGCGTATACTTCTGGCAAGCTCAATTTTCAATAAGATCACAAACGGCTCACTGGGCTTAAAGTCCATACCGGGCTTCAAATCCTACTACACGCCGTTTATCGTAGTAGCTGTATGCATACTCATAATCGCGCTTCTCATACGGAGCTCATACGGCAGAGCCTTCAAGGCTATAAGAGAGGATGAGATCGCGGCTGAGGCCATGGGTATAAATCTCTCAAAGCATAAGCAGATGGCCTTTATCATAAGCTCCTTCTTCGCGGGCATAGGCGGCGCACTGCTTGCGATGTACCTCGGCGCAGTTACCGCAACTACCTTCCCTATCATGCTCACCTACAATATATTGCTCATCGTAGTAATAGGCGGCATAGGAAGCATCACAGGAAGCATCATCGCATCCTTCCTTGTAATAGCCGCAAAGGAATGGTGGCTGAGATTCCTCGATACCACGCTTGTCATAGGCGGTTTCCAGGTACCTTTTGTACGTACAGGCTTCCGTATGGTAGTATTTTCCATAATCCTTATGGTGGTTGTACTCTTCTGGAGACGCGGCATCATGGGACAGAAGGAATTCTCGTGGGACGGCATATATAATTGGATAAAGAAGATTACGGGCCGCAAAAAGGCCGCCGGGGAAGGAGGCGCTGCAAATGAGTAAGGAAAATATCCTGCACGTGTGTGACGCCACCATGCAATTCGGTGGAGTAGTAGCCGTAAACAATCTCAATTTGGATGTAAATAAGGGCGAGATTATAGGCCTTATCGGTCCAAACGGCGCCGGAAAGACCACAGCCTTCAATATGATCACCGGCGTATATACTCCTACAAACGGAGCTATAGAATTTGCCGGAAAGCGCATAGTAGAGAACTATCCGCACGGCAAGATGAAGGAGCTGTACAGAGGCGAAAATCTGGGAAAATATGATAAAAAAGTCATACTTACGCCGGATAAGATTACAAAGCTCGGTATAGCGCGTACCTTCCAGAATATCAGGCTTTTCAAGGAGCTTACTGTATTTGAAAACGTGCTCATTGCAAAGCATCTGCATATAAAGGCGAATATCTTTTCAGCCACATTCGGACTGAATTACAAGGAAGAGCGCAAAATGCGCGAGGAGGCCATGGAGCTTCTTACGATACTCGGACTTGAGAAAAACAAGGACGATATCGCGACCTCCCTCCCTTACGGAAAGCAAAGGCATCTCGAGATAGCCCGCGCACTTGCCACAAACCCTAAACTTTTACTGCTCGATGAGCCTGCCGCAGGCATGAACCCTCAGGAATCCGATGAGCTCATGCACTTTGTAAGCAGGATAAGGGACGATTTTGACCTTTCGATCCTGATGATAGAGCACCACATGAAGGTTGTAATGGGCGTGTGCGAGAGAATATATGTGCTGGACTATGGCACACTCATAGCCGAGGGCGACCCTGTAAAGATACAGAATGACCCTAAGGTTATAGAAGCTTATCTGGGGGTGGATGAATAATGCTTGAAATAAAGAATCTAAACGTGCATTACGGCGGAATTCACGCGCTCCGCGGCATAGATCTCACTATTGAGGACGGCAAGATTATCTCCCTTATCGGCGCAAACGGCGCAGGCAAGAGCACGACAATGAAGGCCATCGTAAGTCTTGTGAAGAAGAGTGCGGGGAGTATCTCCTTCGATGGCAGAGACATCACAAATCTGGATACAAAGGAGATCGTAAAGGCAGGCGTTGTGCTTTGCCCGGAGGGAAGAAGAGTATTCCCGGATCTTACTGTAGCAGAAAATCTTACTATGGGTGCTTATCTTCGCAAGGATAAGGATGGCATAAAGAAGGATCGCGAATGGGTATATGAGCTCTTTCCGCGTATGAAGGAGAGAGAATGGCAGCTTGCGGGTACGCTTTCAGGCGGTGAGCAGCAGATGCTCGCTGTAGGCAGGGCGCTTATGAGCAGACCAAAGCTTTTGATGATGGATGAGCCGTCACTGGGACTTGCGCCTCTTGTAGTAAAGGATATATTCAAGATTATCGTAGAGATAAACAAGGCCGGCGTAAATGTGATGCTCAATGAGCAGAATGCAAAGGCAGCTTTGGAAATTTCGGACTTTGCATATGTCATGGAAACTGGTATAATAACTATGTCGGGTACGGGCAAGGAGCTCTTGAATGATGACAGAGTCCGTGCGGCATATCTTGGAGAATAGCTTTCCGGGCCGGCAAAGTTTTCATTGTATTGGGGGCAAAAGTTATAAATGAATTCAAAAGGGAAAATGCGGCTTAGAAAGGCCGTATCGATAATGCTGTTTTTCACGATGGCGGTAGCTTTGTGCGGCTGCACGTCGTTTGATAATTTTGTGAGCGCATTTTTTGAGGAGCCGCAGGAGGTACAGGAGACCATAAAGATAGGAGTCTATGAGCCTATGACCGGTGCGGATTCCAAGGCGGCGGAGGCTGAGATAAGGGGCATTGAGCTCGCGCACAGCCAAAAGAGCACTGTGCTCGGCAAGGCTGTGGAGCTTGTCTATGCGGACAACAAGTCCGATGTACATGTAGCAGACGAGGTGATTCAGGGTCTGATACAGAAATCGCCTTCGGTAGTGCTCGGAAGCTACGGTAGCGTATATTCGCTGGCGGCGGTATCCTACCTTGAGGAGGCACAGATACCGGCGATCTCAGTGACAGGAAGCAATCCTATAGTGACTGACAGCAATCCCTTTTATTTCGGAATGAGTTATGTAGACACATATGAGGGTGTAGTCATGGCAAAATATGCCTATGAGACGCTTGGTCTTACGGCGGTGGCTACACTCAAGCCTACGGGCAGCGATATCGCGGACGCGGAGACTTTGAGCTTTTCGGAAAAAATGATACAGCTTTCAGGAGATCTCACAATAGTAAAGTCCGCAAAGACTTATACTGAGGGCACGACTGATTTTTCAAAGCAGCTCTACGCCATCAAGGATTCCGGGGCTCAGGCTGTATTTACATCGGCAAAAATAAGCGATGCGGAGCAGATTATGAAGCAGGCCGCTGAGATGGGGCTCGATGTAGTATTCCTGGGTACAAGCAACTGGGATTTCGAGCAATTCCCTGCGGTTTGCGGTGAATTTGAAAATAAAGTATACTTCCCCGCGGCCTTTGACGCAGGCGGCGAAAATACTGAGGCAGCGGAGAAATTCCTTGCTGCATATAGAGAAAAATACGGAGCGGATGCCGAGCCTACAAGTGCGGAGGCTCTGGGCTACGATGCCTATATGCTGGCTCTCGATGCCATAGAAAGAGCGGGCACGGCAGAGGACGGAGATCTCATAAGGCAGGCTCTGCAAGATACGATGCAATATGAGGCGGCTTCAGGAAGCATTACCTTTGATTCCAGCGGCGCGCCTATAAAATCCGTACCTATAATGACGGTGTCCGGCGGAGAGGAAAAGAGCGCAGGCACAGTAGAACCAAAATTCGGCCAATAGCTCTCCGCGGGACCGAATCGATTTACACAGGCTCCCGCAGGCAGCTTAGGCCTCACGGAGTCGGAAAGCTTGCTATAAATAGCCAAAAGCTAATAAAATAAAATATATCTATTTTCTAGGAGGACAAAATGGAAGAGAAAATTAAAGACGCGATAGGTCAGATCAGACCTTTTTTGCAGAGAGACGGCGGAGATATCGAATTCGTTGAGTATGTGGACAATATCGTAAAGGTAAGACTGCAGGGACATTGCGCAGGCTGCCCGGGTGCGAGAATGACACTCAAAGGCGTTGTAGAGAGAATTCTCAGAGAGAGCTATCCTGAGATCGAGGCTGTGGAGGCAGTTGACTGATTTATAGAATGATGAGCATGACCAAAAGAAGTTCGAAAAGAATTCTCTTCGTATTGGCGGCGCTTGTTTTGATAGTGGGATGCGCGATTGCCATTCCACTGTTTTTTAGTGGAAACGGCGCAGGCACCGGGGGCGGCGGGGGAATTCCTTCCCTGATTGAAAAGCAGGAAGAGCCGGAGCAACCCATAAGCCTTGAAATCCTTTGCGTAGGTGATGTAATGGCACACGGCGCGCAGATAAAGGCTCAATACAACTCAAGCGATGGAACGTACGACTTTACAAACAATTTCAAATATGTCAAGGATTACATAAGCGCGGCAGATCTTGCTCTTTGCAATGTGGAGACAACCTTTGCGGGCGAGCCGTACAGCGGATATCCTAATTTTGCCGCGCCGGATGCCCTTGCGGACGCGCTCAAAGACGCCGGCTTTGACGTGGCGATGACTGCAAACAACCACATGCTTGACCGCGGGAAGTCCGGTCTTTTGCGCACTCTTGAAGTGCTCAGAGCCAAGGGCTTTGCTACGACAGGCAGCATCTATCAAACAGATGAAGCCAGATATGCCATGTCCGAGGTCAAGGGCCTCAAAATAGCGACTGTCGCTTATACCTACGAGACTACAAACAATAACGGCCGTGTGGCGATAAATGGCGGTCTTGTGCCCGAGGAAACGGCGGCGCTTATCAATTCGTTTTCGTATCAGCGAATAGATACGGATCTCGCGGAGATTGCAAGTGTTGTAAGTGCGGCGCGCGAGGCGGGAGCCGACATTGTAATACTCTACATGCATTGGGGCGAGGAATACCAAAAGACCGCAAACGACTGGCAGAGAACTCTCGCAAGCCGCATTGCAAACGAGATGGATGTGGACATGATATTTGCCTCGCATCCGCACAATTTGCAGGAGGCCGAGATGTATACAAAGACCCTGGCTGACGGCAGCACAAAGCAGATACCGGTATTTTACAGCATGGGAAATTTCATATCAAATCAGAGAACCGAGACTCTCGGCGCGGGATACGCGGACTCCGAAACGGGCTGCCTGGCGATAGTAGACCTCGAATACATGGCGAGCACCGACGAAGTTTCCGCAATAACAATGAAGGCCCTGCCTGTATGGGTGGATAAATACAGCGACGGTGTCAAGAACGTCTATGAGCTCATACCGTTGGACGAAAATCTGGCTGCAAACGCGACGCTTGCGGTATCGGGACATTTGCAGAGAGCCGAAAAGGCAAAGGAGGCGGCATATGGATTACTTAAGCTTAATTGATCAAAATAAGGATGAAATGCTGGAAAAGCTCAGCGAGCTGATAGCTATAAAGAGTGTGGCCGGTGAGCGTGAGGGTGAGTATCCCTTTGGCGAGGGCGTGCAGAGAGCCTTTGAGTACATGCTGGCGCTTGGAAAGAAGGAGGGCTTTGCGGTCGAGAATGTCGACAATTACGGCGGTCACATCGAATTTGGAAGTGGCGATGAGATTGTAGGCATTCTGGGGCATCTCGATGTCGTGCCTGAGGGCACGGGCTGGGATCACGACCCGTATGGCGGCGAGATAGTGGATGGCAAGCTCTACGGCAGAGGCTCGGGTGATGACAAGGGGCCGGTAATGGCGTCGTTTTTCGCGATGAAGGCGCTCAAGGACGCGGGTTATGTGCCCGGCAAGAGGATAAGGCTGATTCTGGGTCTTGATGAGGAGACAAATTGGGACGGCATGGAGAAGTACTTTGAAAAGGCTGAGAAGCCTACGCTTGGCTTTACGCCGGACGCGGATTTTCCGGCTATAAGGGGCGAAAAGGGCATTTTGACCTTCCGGATAGCAAAGAAGCTTGGAAAATCAATGACTGACGGACTTGAGCTCAGGAACCTTGCCGCCGGAAATGTACCAAATATGGTGGCGGATCATGCGAGAGCTGTGCTTCGCGATACGACCGTATATAAGAAGGGCGCGGAGCCCGCGGATCGCTACGCGAAGGTGAAGGAGATTGTGGGCGCTTACAGGCAGGAGACCGGGCATAAGGTGAATTGCAAGGGGATGGGAAAGAGCCTTGAAATCACTGCAAACGGAATCTCAGCGCACGGAGCGGCGCCGCATCACGGGACAAACGCCGTTTCCATAATGATGGAATTGCTCGGAAGGCTGAATTTTGTAAACGAGGACGCAAATGATTTTGTGGACTTTTACAATCAGCACATAGGCTTCGACTGCTTTGGCGAGAGGATGGGCTGCGATTTTTGCGATGAGGCCTCCGGTAAGCTGACCTTTAATGTGGGCATGGCGGCTATTGACGAAAATACGGCAGAATTGACAATAAATGTCAGATATCCGGTGACTTCGAGCGATGTGGCTGTCTATGAGGCGATGATGCCTGTGATAAATAAGTACGATATGGGTCTTATAAAGGGCGGCCATCAAAAGCCGATATATTTCCCGGACGGCGATCCGATGATAGAGACGCTGATGGATGTATATCGCGAGTTTACAGGCGATGCGGAAACGGCGCCGATTACGATAGGCGGCGGTACCTACGCGAGGGCGGCGGAAAATATCGTGGCCTTTGGTATGAATTTCCCGGGCGATGAGGAGCTGGCTCATCAGAAGAATGAGTATGTGCTCATAGATAATCTTGTAAAGGCCACAAAAATTTATGCAGAGGCGCTTGCAAGGCTGGCTAAATAGTATTACAATATAGAAGTCAAAATTAAATCTGTTTCAGGGCGAGGTGAAATTCCTCACCGGCGGTGAAGCGCCTTTTGCACGGCGACAAGTCCGCGAACCTGCAAAATTTTTAGTCTATACGCAGGCCGAATGGGTAAGAATCCCGTACCGACGGTTATAGTCCGGATGGAAGAAAGAGAGGAAATAAGATGAATAATTTGAATGCGCAAAAAAGTACGATAAAGCTCGCGAAGATGTCCATGCTGGTGGCTATATCGCTGGTGCTTGTGGCGATTATACACATTCCGATTTTTCCGGCTGTGTCATTTTTGCAATATGACCCGGCGGATGTGTCGATACTCATGGGGGCTTTCGCTTTTGGACCGATTGCGGGTCTTGTGATGACGGCGATAGTTTCGCTGATTCAGGCCTATGCGATAAGCGGAGACGGCATATACGGCTTTCTCATGCACCTTATCGCGACTGGCGCCTTCGTACTTGTGGCAGGCTTCATATATCGCTTCAAAAAGACGAAAAAGGGCGCGGTGCTGTCGCTGGTCTGCGGTACGGCTACCATGGTGGTGGCGATGTACTTCGCGAATCTTGTGATTACGCCTTTTTACACGGGCTGGCCTGTGGAGTCGGTAAAGGCTCTCATGCCATTTATTTTGGCATTCAATTTTGTAAAGGCAGGGCTGAATTCCATAATCACCTTTGTGCTTTACAAGCATATATCCGGTTTTTTGCATCGTTAGGGTGCATTGCGGAAACTGCCGGGGCTCGCGGATTTGCGTGGGCTTGCGGTTTGAGAGTTTGCTGCGTTTTGCGGCAGGGCTCTGTTTTACAGGTTTAGATTTGGACATAAATGGTATTTGGGGCGGGATGCGGGCATCCCGCCTTATCAATATGTACGGGAGCGGTGAGCTGACGGCTGACAGTTATAAAAAAGGATAGACAAATGAAGATATTTACGATGAAAAGTGAAGAGGATACCAGACATTTTGGACTTGAGCTGGCTGAGAGGCTCACGCCGGGCAGCATTGTGGCTCTTATAGGTGATCTGGGTACGGGGAAGACCGCGCTTACGAAATATATTGCGGAGGGACTGGGTGTCAAGGAGACTATTACAAGTCCTACGTTTAATATTGTGAAGGAGTATGAGAGCGGCAGGCTTCCTCTGTATCATTTTGATGTGTACAGGCTTACTGATCCGGAAGACATGTATGAGATTGGATATGAGGAATATTTTTTTGGCCGCGGTGTTACGGTGGTGGAGTGGGCAGATATGGTGGAGGAGCTTCTGCCGCCGGAGACGATAGTGATAAATATTGAGTATGGCGAGCGCGAGGGTGAAAGAAAATATATGGTGCGCAAGGCCCGCTACGATGGCGCAGGCCCTGCCGCTGGAATTGAAATATAATAGCTGATGCGTTTATATAGGAGGAAAATATGCATATACTTGCGATAGAGACGACGGGGGCGCATGCTTCAGTGTCTTTGATAGATGAATATGGGAAGGTGGCGGAGCTGAGTTCGGGTGGCACGCTGAATCATTTGCAGCAGCTCATACCTATGGTTGAAAGCCTTCTGGAAAGGGAAAATGTAAAAAAGAGTGAGCTTACGGCAGTGGCTGCTTCGCAGGGGCCGGGCTCTTTTACCGGAATCAGAATTGGCGTGTCTACGGCGCGGGCGCTTTCGCAGGCGCTTGAGATACCGGCGATTCCGGTGCCTACTCTGAAGGCCTTTGCGTATAATGCTGAAGCTTGCAGCGGGATTATATGCCCTGTTTTTGACGCAAGGCGCAGTCAGGTGTATGCGGGAGCGTATATGTGGCATGGCGGTGAGATTTTGGAGCTTGTGCGTGGCGGCGCTTATGACCTTGCGGAATATCTTACAGAGCTTGCGCGTGCTGTGAAGTGGCTGATATCGGGCGGACTTTCTCCTTGCGGGCTTGCTGCCTGCGCCGTTCCGGAGAGAATACCGGAATTGACTTTTTACGGTGACGGCGTGCCTGTATATGGAGATAAAATCAAGGAATGGCAGGCTTCATCGCCTATTTGCGATGCTGAAAAAGCGTCCGAGAGTGGCGGTAGAACGGAAGCAGATCTGAAATGTTTGGCTGAGAGTCTGCGCGGCAGTGGCGGAACGGGCTGCGCCGGAGGGGTACTTGGCAGTTTACGCATAAAATTCGCTGAGGGTGAGATGGCTTTGCAGAGGGCTTCTTCTGTCGCAAAGCTTGCGCTTGATATATATAAGGCCGGCGGGCAGGTAGAGTATGAGTCTTTGCTGCCGGAATACATGCGAAAGTCGGAGGCAGAGCGAAAGCTTGAGAACGGTACGCTTGGCAAGAAGAAAGCCAACTGACAAATGAGGAAAAGCAGATGATAAAACAAGAATCTATTTTTTCAAATGAGCGGATTGCATCGGTGTCTGATGAGAAGTCTGCGCCGGCAGGCGATGTGCAGCCGCTCCCTGAAATCAGGCATGCACTGCCGGAGGATGTGCCGGTTTTGGCCGAGCTTGACCAAATCTGCTTTGATGATCCGTGGAGCGAGGAGTCGTTTTATGAGGAAATCAATCAAAATGAGAGGGCACTGTATCTGGTTTTGGAAGCAGAGGGCATGATTGCCGGTTATGCCGGAATTTGGAAGATATTCGATGAAGGACATATTACAAATATCGCGGTGCATCCGGATTTTCGCCGCAGAGGCTTTGGCCGCATGATTGTGGGTGCGCTCTTGAAAACGGTGGAGGCGGATGGCATTGTGGCAGAGACGCTTGAGGTGCGCAGGTCAAATGCAGCCGCTATAGGGCTTTATAGCTCCTTTGGTTTTGAGGTCGAGGGCGTGCGCAAGGGATATTATGCGAGCAACGGCGAGGACGCGCTGATTATGTGGAGGAAGGCTTGGCCTACACCTACTTGCGGAAGCAAATGATTTGCACATGGTTCCGAGGGCAGCTTAGGCCTCGCTATGTACTGAAAATTGGAAGTGGGCAGCTTAGGCCTCGCTACGTATAGAAAGGAAGAAAATATGCTTACATTAGCAATAGAATCGAGCTGTGATGAGACTTCTGTGGCACTTGTGCGTGACGGCAGGCAGGTGCTTTCAAATGTCATTTCTTCGCAGATAGATGTACACAAACTTTATGGCGGCGTGGTGCCGGAGATTGCGTCCAGACATCACCTGCAAAATATAAATTCCGTCACTGAGCAGGCACTCCGCGAGGGCGGCGTGACATGGGACGACGTAGACATAATCGGCGTTACCTATGGCCCGGGACTTGTAGGCGCTCTCCTCATAGGTGTGGCAACGGCGAAGGCTTATGCGTTTGCGAAGGACAAGCCTCTTGTCGGGGTGCACCACATACAGGGACATATCAGCGCAAATTATATAGAACATCCCGATCTTGAACCGCCATTTACGGCGCTTGTCATATCCGGAGGTCATACAAATATCGTGGAGGTCGAAAGCTATACGGATTACAAAATCCTGGGCAGTACGAGAGATGATGCTGCGGGTGAGGCCTACGACAAGGTGGCCCGCGTGCTTGGACTCGGATATCCGGGCGGACCGAAGATAGACAAGGCAGCAAAGGAAGGAAATCCGCACGCGGTGGAATTTAAGCGCGTATTTCTGGAAAAGGACAGCTTTGATTTTTCGTTCAGCGGAATAAAGACCGGTGTGCTCAATTATGTAAATACGGAGAGGCAGGCCGGACGTGAGATAAATGTGCCGGATATCGCCGCAAGCTTTCAGCAGGCAGTTGTGGATGTAGTAGTCGCAAAGGCTGTGGGTGCCGCAAAGCTCATGCATAAGGACAGGCTTGTGCTCGCGGGCGGTGTGGCCGCAAATAGCCTGCTTAGAAAGTCCCTAAAGGAGGCCTGTGAAAAGTCGGGTATAAGGCTTTATTATCCGTCACCGATACTTTGCACGGACAACGCAGCCATGATAGGCGCGGCCGCGTACTACAGATATTTGGAAAAAGGCGCGGACAGCCTTGACCTGGACGCCTTTGCGAATCTTCCTTGCAACAAATAATTTGGGGAAGTCCGATCCTTTAGCAAAAAATACAAAAACAAGGAACTTATAACAAAATATGATTATACTTAGTGCAAATAATATTACAAAGGCATATGGCACGGATGTTGTGCTGGAGAATATTTCCTTCCATATAAACGAAGGCGACAGAGTGGGTCTTATCGGCGACAACGGCGCGGGCAAGACCACTCTCCTCAAAATCCTCGCAGGCGAGGTAAATGCTACGAGCGGAGATTTCTTCATTTCGCAGGACAAAACCATAGGCTATCTCAAGCAAAATGACTACTTCGAGTCGGAAAAGACGGTCTACGAGGAAGCGGAGAACATCTTTGCGCCGCTGAAAAAGCTTGAGGAGGATATGAATAAGCTCTCGCAGGAAATTGCCGACAGGTCGGCGCAGGGAGAAAACGGCCCGGCGCTTGATAGACTCCTTGCGCGCTATGATGCCATGCATACGGAATTTGAGCGAAAAAACGGCTACAGCTATAAAAGCGAAATTGTCGGAATTCTTGCAAGCATGGCCTTTGGCAAGGACTTTTACGACAAGAAGATAGCCACACTTTCGGGTGGCGAAAAGACAAGACTCGCGCTCGCGTGTATGCTGCTCAAAAAGCCCGATATGCTCTTCCTCGACGAGCCGACAAACCACCTGGATATCGGCACGCTCAAATGGCTTGAGCAGTACCTGAAGTCCTACACAGGCACCATCCTCATAATCTCGCACGACCGATATTTCCTCGACAAGACGGTAAATCGCATCTTCGAAATCGAGCATCACAAGCTCTATTCCTATGAAGGAAGCTACAGCGAGTTTGCCGGCAAAAAGCAGCGCCGACGCGAGGAGGAATTGAAAAAGTACGAGCAGCAGCAGGCAGAGATCGCAAAGCAGGAGGAGATTATCCGCCGTTTCAAGGGACACAACACAGAAAAGCTTGTAAAAAGAGCCCAATCGAGGGAAAAAATGCTAGCGCACATGGAGCGGCTGGAAAGGCCCGAGGCCTTGCGCGGCAAGATAAAGATAAATTTCAAGCAGGATTTCCAAAGCGGAAATGACGTCCTCTACGGCGAGGAGCTCGCAAAGAGCTTCGGCTATGGCTCCGAAAAACGCGAGCTTTTCAAAAATGTAAATTTTGACATAAAAAGAGGCGAGCGCATTTGCATCGTCGGCGCAAACGGCGTAGGCAAGACCACTCTCCTCAAGATAATGATGAAGGAGCTCGATCCGGACAGCGGCTACATCAAAATCGGCCACAACGTGACCTTCGGCTACTACGACCAGGGGCAGCTGCTCCTAAACGGCCAAAACAACCTTCTCGAAGAGATGAAGGACGCCTACCGGGCATACACGGACACGGAAATGCGCAGCATACTGGGACGTTTCCTCTTCACGGCGGACACGGTATTTCAACCGATCAGCTCGCTTTCGGGCGGCGAAAGGGCGAGGCTGACGCTGCTCAAAATCATGCTTTCAAACTCAAATGTGCTCATCCTCGACGAGCCGACAAACCACCTGGACATCAGCTCAAAGGAGGTCTTTGAGGAGGCGCTTTCGGACTATCCGGGCACGGTCATCGTCGTATCGCATGACAGATATTTCCTGAACAGGATTCCGGACCGCATTTTTGAGCTGACGCATGAGGGCATCGCGGAGTACAAGGGCACCTACGACTACTACGTCGAGAAAAAGCAGTCGCTTGAGTCCGGCAAGGCCTATCTTGCGGAGCTTTCGGGCAGAGGCAAGGCTGGCGGCGGCGGAAACGGCGGGAGCCTTGCTTCCTCGGGAAAGCCCGGCGGCGCGGGGAGAGACGCAGTTTCCGCGACAGAAGGAAGCGCGGGCGGAGCAATTTCCGCGGGAGGCGCAGGCGGCATATCGGCGGCGGAGCAGAGAAGGATAAATAAGGAGCAGGAGGCGGAGAAGCGCAGAAAGCAGCGCGAGGAGGCAAGACTCGAAGAAGAAATCGAAAAGCTTGAGAGCAGAATTGCGGAGATAGAGGCGGCGATGTGCAGTGAGGAAAACTTTTCCAATCATGTATATTTGGCGGAGCTCGACGCGGAGCTTGCAAAGCTTAAAGAGCAAGTTTCCATAAATTATGAAAAGTGGTTGACTTTGCAGGACTAACCGCATAAAATATGTATGGCGCTTAGTGATAGGGAATTTTAAGCGCAGTGCTGTTTTGCCCGTGCGTTTTGCCCGCGAGGCAGGAATGCGGCGAAGGCGGCGAAATCAAATTTTAAAAGCGTATTGACGGAGGTATGATAGAAAATGATTTTTGAGAAGATAAGAGATATAATCGCGGAGCAGCTGAATCTGGACGAGGATAAGGTAGCGGATCTGGATATGGATACCCATATTATGAAGGATCTGGAAGCTGATTCTCTGGATGCGGTAGAGATAATCATGGCTATCGAGGACGAGTTTGATATCGAAGTACCGGACGAAGAGGCTGAGAAATTCCAGACAGTTGGCGATGTAGTAAAGTATGTAGAAGGACAGTGCTAATATGGCGAAAGACGGAGCAAATATTTCCAATGCAGTTATAAAAAGGTTGCCGAGATATAGAAGATACCTCGGAGAACTGAAAAAGAAGGGCGTAGATAAGATTTCCTCAAATGAGTTTTCGGCGCTTATCGGATACACGGCTTCCCAAATCAGGCAGGATTTGAATAATTTCGGAGGCTTTGGGCAGCAGGGCTACGGCTACAATGTAGACGGACTTTATGATGAGATCAGCGCGATACTCGGACTCGACCGCAGATATAAGATGGTCATAGTGGGTGCGGGCAATCTCGGACAGGCCATCGCAAATCACACCAATTATTATAAGGTAGGCTTTGTGGTGTGCGCTATGTTTGAGATAAATCCGAAGCTCATAGGAAATCGCATAAACGAAGTGCGTATCTATGATTATGAGGATCTGGTGTCTTATATTGAGGAAAACGACATCGATATAGGAATCATATGTACGAGCAAGGAATCCGCGCAGGAAGTAGCCGACAAGATGTGCTTTGCCGGTGTAAAGGGTATATGGAATTTTGCGCCGGTGGACATTGAGGTGCCTAGCCATGTGTCGGTGGAGAGTGTGCATCTTACGGACAATCTCTACTCATTGGCATATCATATAAATAAGAATAAAAAGAAATAATGGCAAAATAAAAATAACCGTTTCTTTTGGGAAACGGTTATTTAAATCTTGCGTTATTGTGTGGAGCAGTCTACAGACTGCTTGCTAATCACAGTCCGCGTAGAATTAGCCCTGCTGTGGAGCTTCTACAGGACATGTATTTGCACATGCGCCACAGTCGATGCACTTATCAGCGTCGATAACGTAGATGTCACCCTCGGAGATTGCCTCTACAGGACATTCAGCAGCGCAAGCTCCGCATGCAATACAAGCATCTGTAATCTTATAAGCCATTTCAGTTCCTCCTTTGAAATATTAAAAACCTATAGTTCAATTATAGCAGATAGGTTCAAATAAGTAAAGCTTAAAGTTTCAGAGATTTTGACTTTTTAGTGGAGAAAAGAAAATGAAGGTATACGCCCTTGTGGGAAAGAGCGGGACAGGCAAGAGCTATCAGGCGATAAATCTGTGCCGCGAAAAAAATATAGAAAGCATAATCGACGACGGCCTGTTTATAATGGGAAACAACGTGGCCGCGGGCATTTCCGCGAAGCGCCAGAGTACAAAAATCGGCGCCATAAAAACCGCGCTGTTTACGGATGAGGAGCACCGAAGCGCCGTCGCGGAGAAAATCGCCAGCGCCGCGCCTGAGAGCCTGCTCATACTCGGAACCTCGACAGGAATGGTTGAAAAAATCCGGGAAGCGCTCGGACTTCCGGCGATTTCAGAATTTGTGGACATAAATGACATCACGACGGAGGCGGAGCGAGAAACGGCGGGGTGGCAGCGCAAGGAGCTTGGAAAGCACGTCATTCCGGTGCCGTCCTTTGCGCTGAAACGGCAGTTTTCAGGATATTTCCTCGATCCGCTCAGGATGTTTAAGGGCAGGAGCAGGCAGGGCGCGCTCGGCGAAAAGTCGGTGGTGCGGCCCACGTACAGCTATCTCGGCGAGTACTTTATTTCGGAACGTGTGATTTCAGACATCGCGCATTATGTGTGTGCGCATATGCCGGAGGTGGCCTCGGTGGTGCGTGTGACGGCGGTGAAGCAGGAGGACGGGATTCAGATCGAGCTCATCGTCTTTTTGCGATATGGCTATCGTATAATGGATGTGGCCAAGATGCTGAAACGGCGCGTGTCAGAGGAGGTCGAGAGGATGACGGCTTTCAATGTAGAGCGCCTGGATATCGAGGTGCGAGGACTGAAGAAGTGAATAGAGGAAAGAGCAGCAAGCGACAGTTGAGAAAATTTGGATGATAGCGGAAGAGTAGGAGCCGGTAGGGAAAATATGGATAAATTGGTATTTGAAGGCGTGCGGGACTTTGATCCGGATCAAATTTTTGATTGCGGGCAGTGCTTTCGCTGGGAAAAACAGCCGGACGGGAGCTATATCGGGCCGGCGCTTGGAGTGGTGGCGCGTGTAAGCTATGAATCGGGCGGGCGGCTCGTTATAGAGAAGCTTGCCGGGAGCCGCCCGCTTTTGGAAGAAGAATGGCGGCACTACTTTGATCTTGATAGGGATTATGGAGAGATAAAAAAGCTCCTATCGTCTAAAGACGATATACTTGCGGAGGCGATAAAATACGGCCAGGGGATAAGGATTTTAAATCAGGATAAGTGGGAGACCTTGATATCCTTTATCATATCGCAAAATAACAATATACCGCGAATCAAAAAATGCATAGAAAAGCTTTGCGAGCGCTTCGGAGAATATATAGGAGAGATTTCTTGTGAGAAGTTCGGAAGCAGTAGCCAGGAGTCAGTGGCCAGAGATCCAGTTTGTAGGTGGACGATACCGAGGCCACAGGTGCTTGCGGCGCTTAGTCCGGAGGACCTTGAGGACGTGCGCCTGGGCTATAGAGCACGATATATAATCGAGACGGCCCGCGCCGTTTCCGCAGACGGAGGAGAGACGCTCAAGCGTACTGAAGCTATGACAAGCAGCGAGGCTTACCAATATTTGACAGGACTTTGCGGCGTCGGACCCAAGGTAGCGAATTGCATCATGCTCTTTTCGATGGGGAAGTGCGACAGCTTTCCGATAGATGTGTGGGTGCGGCGCGTGATGAGCGAGCTCTACGGATTTTCGGAGAGTGACGTGCGGGGTATGAGAAGCTTTGCGGCGGAGCATTTTGGCGAGTACGGCGGCATCGCCCAGCAGTATCTTTTCTATTATATCAGAGAAAGGAAATAATTGTAAAAATGGACAAAATAGTAAAGGAATGCGAAAAAATACACAGCAAGTTCTTGCGTACCGTGCTTATTGGTCTTGTAAAGGCGCTCAAGACGGCCTGGAGGCTACTGAAGCTGACAGTACCTATCTATCTATTTACAGTGCTTTTGAAATATTCGCCGGTGATGCCATTTCTGGCAAAAATTTGCACGCCGGCGATGGCACTCTTCCATCTCCCGGCTGAGGCCGCGCTCCCTATAGTGACCGGCTTTTTCACCGACCAATACGGTGTAATCGCCGCGATGCACGGCTTCGACTTTGACGTGGCCACCATCACAACCATCATGATGATCTCCACTGTGACGCACAGCCTGCCGGTAGAAGGCGGCATCGCCATGAAGCTCGGCATAAAGGTCAGCGCAATCACCGCGTATCGCGTGGTACTCGGCATAATAATCGGCATAATAATGGGCTTTGTAGGAGGGTGGATCGCATGAGCGCGGATATAAATACAATTTTGAACGAAATGCTTGACGGTACTATCTCCATGGTGATAAACATGGCCAAAATCCTCATTCCGATCAGCATAATCATTGAGCTTTTGGCCGCCTACGACGTAATGCGCAAAATCGTAAACGCTTTTTCGTGGATGGCAAAGCTCCTCACAATAAGCAAGGAGGCCGTACTTCCGTTGATAGTCGGACTTTCTATGGGTGTCACCTACGGCGCCGGCACACTTATGAGCCTGCAGGAGGAAAAGCCGATGGCAAAGCGCGACCTCGTGATTGTGGGCGCGGCCATTTACACCGGCCATGCGCTCTTTGAGCTGGTATTTGTCTATGCGATTGCAGGAGCAAATGTGCCGATTGCGATAATCGGTTCGGTTCTCTATATCTTTGCGGCAACGGCGATATGCGCGCGTACCCCGGTAGTGCGCCTCCTCGCCCGCAAGGAAGGCTAGCGCGTGCAGCCGTGCGGCTTGAAGTTGAAATAAAATATTTTATGGATATTCCCTAAATGGCAAATCTCGTGTATACTATAAAAAAAGGCGGATCTCAGATGGCCTGCCATTAGTGTGTGTAAAAGCAGAAGATACCGGGGGAGGGACTTTTGCATATGAATAAAGAAGTGAATCGCAGGCTGAAGCTCCTGCTCCTGCTCATCCTTGCGTGTATGCTCGGATTTGTCGCATATTTCGGTGTTTCCGGCTGTATAAGGATCAATCAGCAAAACTATTCTTACATAAAGTCTATGACACAGGAGGAATCCATAACCATAGACAATCAATTCGACGCGGCCATGATAAATATCGAGGGGCACGCGCAGGTTGTGGGCGCAGGTCTGGACGCTTCAAAGTACGCGCCATATCAGATCTTTGACCATGAATTTTACATAGCGGCAGATAGCGACCAGATGGCTTCCTTTGCGGAGCTCGACATCATAAAACTGGGATTTCAGGGAAAATCCGGTATTGAGGTCGATTTTGACAAAAAACTCAGCGATGAGGTGAGCGTGGTCTTTTACGCTCCGGTCATGGATTCCGATAAGGTAGCAGGCGTACTGGTAGGTCAAATCTTTGAGGAAAGCATGTCAAAAATTCTGTGCACGGACTGCTACAATACTGACGCGCGATGCTTCCTTTAATCTCCTTGCAGGCAAGGATCTGAGCATCAGCAACGAATACACTCTGCTGCACGAGCAGATCATAGCAGACCCTGTCTTACTTCAGAAAATATTGATGAATCTGCTCTCAAATGCTGTCAAATACACTCCGGCCGGAGGCGATATAAAGCTGAGCTTTTGGCAGGAGGAGCCGGCTGAAGTGCTCGCTTCGGAAAACCCGGGCGCCTGCGCCGTTTCCGCGGCAAAAATCTTCGGAGACACGGAATACACTTGGTGCTATTTGTCGGTGCGTGACACGGGCATCGGCATGAGCAGTGAATTTATGGAAAAAATGTTTGCTCCTTACGAAAGAGAGGAGGACGTGCGCGTCAGCAAAACGCAGGGCACGGGACTGGGACTTCCTATCGTAAAGTCGCTTGTGGACATGATGCATGGCGAGATACTTGTCGAAAGCGAGCCGGGGAAGGGCTCAAAATTTACGGTGCGTCTGCCGCTGCGCCTGGCAAGTGACGAGAGCAGCCAGCCTTCTTCCCTGGGCTCAAAGAAAATCACCTTGGAGGATTTGGATTATAAGGGGCGCCGCTGCCTTTTGGTCGAGGATAATGTGCTGAACCTTGAAATTGCGGAGGAGCTGCTTTCCTTGAGTCGTATCGCTGTGGAAACGGCGGAGGACGGGCAAAAGGCCGTGGATATGTTTGCCGCGAGTCCTGAAGGGTATTATGACATTATTTTCATGGATATACAGATGCCGGTGATGGACGGATATGCTGCTACGAGGCGGATTCGCGAGATGGCATGTCCGGGAGCTGCAAAGGAACGCGGGGACGCTGCCGAAATTCCAATAATTGCCATGACTGCAAACGCATACGAAAGCGACATTGAAAAGGCTCTGAACGCGGGCATGAATGCGCATTTGGCAAAGCCGGTCGATATATACAAGCTGGCCGCCGTCCTTTGCGAGTACCTGGAGGTAAAGGGAAAATGAGAAAAAACGAAGAAAACCCGCGCCGTTTCCGCAAAGAAAATGAAAGCTCCGGGAGGGGCAGACGCGGTATGACTGCGCTCCTTGTAATTTGCCTGCTGTGCGTGAGTCTTTTGAACGGCTGCAGCCTTTTTCACGAGCTCGATTTTGTTTTTGTATAATTCCGCATCGCGAATTGTGATTTTTCTGTAGATTCGAGCTCCGGCATTATGAAGGAGCTGGCGAGCTCGCGGGGAATGACTATCGCTCTTGTCGGTTATAGCAAGCTTAGGAAGCTGAGCGAGGATGAACGGGAGAAGATAGGCGTTTTTGGTATTCAAAATGAGATGGAGGGCTTCAGCGGCTTTGCCTTTGGGACGTATCCAAGCGTTATCCGCGATTCACAGTGTCCTTATGCCTGCGCTCTTTTCATTGATTATCTTCTCAGTGAGGAAGGCTTTGCGGGGGATGGAGCCTGGAATGAGTATTGCGGATATTATTCTACAAATAAAATGATAGAAAAGGAAGTCGAAGGGGATTTTAGCTTCGGATTTTGGGAGGACAAGCTGGTTGTGGAGGAACCGGGATACATAAATAGCGGCCAGAATGAGGCGATACAGAATTTTATAGAAAGCTGCCTGGCGGGGCGATAGAGGGATGATAGCGGGGCGATAGATAGGTGCGGGGCGCAACGGGTAATTGCAAAAAAAAGTGCTTGAAACACCGGGAAATATGTGCTATACTTGTTTTTGTTGGGCAGCTTTGCTTAAGGACGAGAGAATGGGCCTATAGCGCAGCTGGGAGCGCGCTTGACTGGCAGTCAAGAGGTCAGGGGTTCGAGCCCCCTTAGGTCCACCAATTTCGGGATGTGGCTCAGCTTGGTAGAGCGTTGCGTTCGGGACGCAAAGGCCGCTGGTTCGAATCCAGTCATCCCGACCATAACGACGGTTGAAATAGGACTCAAGACTATTTCAGCCGTCGTTTTTTTGTTTGCCAAAATTCTGTTATCTTTCCGGTGTGATAACAAACATCTTCTTTTTAAATCGTTCTCCTGCTGCCTGCCCCGTTGCTAATCTGAACAGTAATCTCTTTGTTATGCAGAAAGTCGTAAAAACGAATGCGCGGCTTTGCGAAACATAACGAAATCTAAGTGCAGATTTGCGAAGCAGCCAGCAATATGTATGACGTATCAATTCCGAATAAGGAGATTTCGCTTGTCCTTGAAAAGAAAGTCGGCATATCTGTCATGAGGGGCTAAAATAATTGAAAAATCGGGATTTTCTGCTTGGAGAATCTCGATTTTTTGTTTACAGGGGCGCGGGAATTTGTTAAAATATAGACAAGTATCGATAGTTGTAATATTTTTTGAGCTGCGATGTATACTGTCTGAAAACGAAATCCGGAGGATTGAATTTTCGGGCAGCTGAAAAAATGGAGACTGTCAAATTTTCGGGCAGCTGAAAAAAAGAAGGGGGGTAGTGAGCATAAATCCCATGTAGAAGGCTTTGGCCATTGAAAATGTTATTCGTAACCTTACACAGGGCGAAAAGCTGAAGCCAAACACGTTATTGCAAAATATTTATGACAGAAAGGAATGAGAACATTGAAGAAAGTATTTAGCATATTCCTTACCTTATGTCTGGTGCTCTCACTTCTCCCAACGGCTGCTTTTGCTAGCGGGGGGGGTGGCGCTGATGTCGGCTTTGTAGATGCGTACTATAAGTATTCGCCAGTTCCGTCGACAAGCGAAATGAGCCTAAAGGATTTGGAAGAGAGCAAATATTTCTATGCTAGAAGCGCTACAACCGGCTTCTTGACGGAGAAACAAAACGGGCTGACGGAACTGGTGTCCTGCACCAACAGCTGCACCATCAAGGTTGATGAGAGTGGTACAATTATAAGCTCTACAAACTATGACGGCTGCACCATACACAGCAACTTCTTTGCTGAGATAGTGGCTGGCGAAGGCTACACACTCCACCTCTACACCTGTGATGAGTGGAATCTTATCGGCATTGCGGCTGTGTGCGACAAGAGCTATGATGCGGGCGATAAGATAAGCAAAGACGATTTCACCGTGAAGGCGTATTATAGCTCTACGGAAAATGCACTTCCGACAAATTTGCCGACAGAAGATAATGCTACATGGCACATCGTAACGCTGTCACAGCCGGCTATCACCACGACTACTGGAGATAGCACGAGTACCACGCCTGCTATCACAAACTCCGCGTTGAAAGTTTCGGCGGACACGTTCACTCTGAGTGGTGATGCGACGAGCATGACTGTTACAGTGAACTACGGAAAAGATACTACAGTAGAGCGCTGCGATGTTACACTATATCAGGCGCAATATGCCCTGAATGTGACAGAGGAGGGCGGCTCCGGCGCTGTGACCTTCACAAAGGGAAACAGTACGGTCACTGAGGCAGCAAAGGGTGATGAAATAAATATAAATATCAAACCTGACGAGGGATATGCGGTAGAAAGCGTCAAAGTAAATGGTGAAACTTTGACTTCTTCAGAATCCACCTATACCTTCACAGTAGACAAGGATGATCACGTCAATACCGACAACATCATCCCAGTAAAAATCACCTACAAAGGCGTAGAGTCTGCAGTGACGATTGGGGACCATCAAAATGGCAGCCTGTCACTCAGCCAAGAAAGTGGCAGTATAGCATCCGGTGCTTCAGTCGCAGCGGGCACCGAGATTACTGTAGATGCTACAGCAAATACTGACTACTATCTCAGCAGCATTACCGTGCAGGGTACAAATGACTCAAGTAAGCAGGTTTCGGTAAACGGCAATAGCTTTATAATGCCTGCCTTCCCTGTGACGGTCAGCGCACAATTTGTAAAGAAGACAGACGATATGGTCGATTTGAACCAGCTGCTTGGCGGTACTACAGGAAGCACTACAGGCAGCTCAAATCGCACACTCGTCTCGGGTGACTACTACCTGAGCGGGAATCTGACTTTAAACGGTAATACAAAAGTAGGCAACGGCCTGAGAATCGCAAATAACGCATATGTCAAGATCTACCTCAACGGCTATACCTTGACCGCAAATGGTCAGGACGCTACAAGCGGCGTATCCGGCAAAAATGGCGTAAATGGCAGCGGCAAGAACGATAAGGGCGACGGCGGTAGCAGTACAGTAATCAGCGCCGGCGGCTATGCAGGCATACTACTTCCAAAAAGCGCAACGCTGATCTTCGCAGGAAACGGCGTTGTCTATGCAAACGGCGGCGCGGCCGGTGACGGCGGCGCTGGCGGAAATGGCGGAAATGGCTATGCAAGACAATTCTTTAAAAGCAGCACATCCGGCGGTCAGGGCGGCTTTGGCGGCTCAGGCGGCGGCGGAGCCGGCGCGGGCATAGGTACAAACGGAACGGCTTCTGCTTTGAATGGAAGCTCGGCAGTTACTCCGGCAGTTGCAGGCACATTGCTTGTATATCAGGACGCAGCAAACGCCATCACAATGAACCTCAACGGCGGTAGCGAGGGCGATGGCGGCGCTGCAGGAAGTGGCGGCAACGGAGATTCCGACTGGAAGCTCTTTGGAAGTGATATCAGTGCTCAAGGCGGCGCAGGCGGCGACGGCGGCGACGGCGGA